>NZ_NPDM01000002.1:300000-600000 GCF_002812085.1 Leptospira levettii | reverse complement strand
TACTTTGCCACTGGATGTCATTGATATTGATAGTGCACAGTATGCGGGCATCAGTCGTGAACTAGTCCTATCCAATGATTTTTTCACACTCATCGATAATGGAAGAAGGTATTTGGATAAACCCATCCTTACTTTTTGGACCATTGCCACTTCGTTTTTTTTCTTTGGCATTAGTAACATCGCCTTTCGAATCCCTGCGATTTTTTTAAGTTTACTCTCTGTTTATTCGATTTACCGAATCACCATTTTATCTGGTGGAAAGGAGAGGCAAGGTTACTTAGCTTCCATAGCATATCTACTCGCACCTGGTGTGTATGCGATGGTGGTGGATCCCAAAATCGATGTATATCTCACAGCCTATCTTGTATTCACATATCATTTTTATTATTTAGGTAAAAAACAAAATCCCAATTATTTTTATCTGATGTATCTCATGATGTCGATGGGATTTATCACAAAAGGGCCTATCTCCGTAGTCATACCAGCCATTTCGATTGGAGGGGATATATTATTCCGAAGAGATTGGAAACTTTTACTCTCTATGAGAATCCCGACTGGTATTTTTGTATTGGCATCACTTCCTGCACTTTGGTGTTTTTTCTTATTCAAAAACTTTAATTCATACGGGCCTGTTTTCTTTTTATGGATCCAATCATTTGGTCGCTTTTATCGCGAGATGTATGATGTGAAGTTTGATCCATTTTATTTTTATAAATCATTCTCATGGGCTTTCTTTAGTGGGCTTTTGCCTATGGTCATTTACGTGATTTTCCATTCTTACCAGTATACCAAAACATTGGGTTGGAAAGAGATCCTACGTAAGATCCGTGCCAATGAATACAAAGAAGTGGATTTTGTGATTCCATTCTGGGTCTTTCTCTTTTTGTTCCTCATCTCGTTTTCTCGTTACCCACTCCCACAATATACCTATTGGGTTTTACCTGGTGCCGCTTTGTACTTTGGGAAAATCATGGAAGAAAGTTTGTTCCAGTCCAATGTCGCCAGGTTACGTCCATCGTTTCTCATCGCAGGGATTGTGTATTTGGTAGGGTATTTTCTCTTTCCTGTCTTTGTTTCCGATGTTGGCATACTGTATTATGTATTCGGAGCGATTGGGATCCTTTTCATTTTACTTTCCGCACAACTCATTCCTTTGGAAATCCTACTGACCCTTGTGGGTGCTACTTTGTTTTTTTGTGCGATTAGCTTACAGTTTTATCCGCTCCTTACCAGTTTTCAACCTTCTAGGGAATTTGGAGCCAAGATTAAAGAATTAGAGCCGAATGAACCAGTCCTTTATACCTTCTGGATGTCCAATTCGAAACGTTCCTATGGGTTCTATGCCGAACGAAATTTTAGAAATATCTATGATAAAGAAAAATTGGACAGGTTGTGGGTCGAAAAATCGGAGCGACTCATCGTACTCCCATCAGATAAGTTACCACAACTGCAAGAGATGGTGGGTACAGAATACCAAATCATACCTGTTATGGAAAAAGAATCCTTCAAAGTAGCAACACCAACGATCGCTTTTCTCAAAAAAGAGACAAGAAACCTGGTCACAAAGAAAATTTCTTTGGTTTGGGTGAAAAAAATGCAGGGGAAATCATTTAAAAACTCGAAAGTATAACTAGGCTAAATTGTGTAAGTCTGGTTTTTAGGGCCCTTCGATGTCAAAATCAGGGCCTTTTTTTTTGTCCCTTCCTACCAACACATTCGGTATTTCCCTTTGATTCCTCATTCTGAATGGATTCAGACTTTTTGATTTCAAGTTTCATAACATTTGTTTGGTGGTATTTTGGTGTTTAGTTGAGACTAAGTTTCAACTAAGAAAGTTCAGAAAAAATTTCAGATTATGTCTCTTTTAATGTTTTTTCACGACCAAAACCCTTACATACTTGCTTTTTTTCGGATTTTACCTTTCCTTGTCAGAAGACAGTGTAAACGGATTCAGGAAATCTGCGAATGAATATAAAAATACTCAAGATCTCTGTGCCTATCGTTGCGATTGCAGCGCTTGCATATTTGATTTTTTCACCTAGCCGTTATGTGGGCTATTCACCCGACCAGCCCATCCCCTTCAACCACAAGATACATGCAGGCGATAACAAAATCGATTGTAAGTATTGCCATACAGGCGTTGAAAACTCGGCCCATGCCACAGTTCCTCCAAGTTCCACTTGTATGAACTGCCATGGAGCAGGTAACGTAGCGGGCAACCAAGAACATGTTAAGTGGCTCAAAGCACAGTACGATAGTAACACTCCCGTTTCGTGGGTGAAGGTCCATGACCAACCAGACTTCGTATACTTCAACCACTCAAGACACGTGCAACGTGGCGTTGATTGTTCCACATGTCATGGCAACATGGCAGAGATGGTAAAGGTTAGACAGTCCAAGTCCCTCAATATGGGATTTTGTGTCGATTGCCATAGAGAGAACAATGCTCCTAACGATTGTTCTACGTGCCACAGATAATCGGGAGACAAGTAATAATTTATGATGAAAGACGATAGTTTCCAAAAAGAAAAAAAGTCACTTTGGCAGTCTTATGAACTTCGCGGTACTTCTCGCGAAAAAGAACTCCAAAAACAAGAGTTCTACAAATCACCAGACCCTTTGATTGCTAAAATCAAAAAAGGTGACTTTGATAGAAAAACATTCCTTAAGTTTATGGGTGCATCAGTTGTGATGACAACTGTTGGTTGTATCCAAAAACCTGCTGAAAAAATTGTTCCTTATGTGAACCTCACCATTAAAAATCCAGACAACAACGAAGTAGAACAATACGACTTCGTAAAACATGGACACTCTTACCACTATGCTTCGGTTTGTGGCGGTTGTTCTGTTGGTTGTGGGGTACTTGTAAAAGCAAAAGATGGTCGTCCTTTAAAACTAGAAGGAAATCCAAGCCATCCAATTTCAGAAGGTGCTTTATGTGCTTCTGGACAAGCTTCTATTTTTGATCTTTATGATGCAGACAGAGCAAAAGAACCACAACAAATTGTGAATGGTGTTGCGAAGTCTAGCGATTGGTTTGTTCTTGATAAAGACGTAAAAGAAAAACTCGCGGCAAACAAAGGTAAGACGGTTGTGGTAACAAAACCACTCACATCTCCTGCGACAAAAGAATTTGTTTCTGAGTTTTTACGTTCTGTTGGTGGTGGAAAACACTTAGAAGTTGCATTTGCTTCTTCTGATGACGCCATTACAATCGCTCAAGAAAAATCATACGGAAAGGCAGTTCTTCCAAACTACCACTTTGACAAAGCAAAAGTAATCCTTTCCATCGATAGTGACTTCTTAAACCAAGTCAACTACCACAATGACTTTTCAAAACGAAGAGACTTACAAAAAAATTCAAAGTCATTCAATTCCTTTATCGCTGCAGAAACTCACCCGTCCATGACAGGTTCCAATGCGGACCAAAGAGTTCCATTAAAACCAGGTGACCAAAGAAAGTTTGCCCTCTTAATTGCAAAGGCACTTTCTGATTTGGGAGTAGGCGGGGGATCGGGTGTTTCTGGAATCAATGTAGATACGACAGCATCTGAGCTTGGAATTTCCAAAGAAGTTGTGGTTCGTACAGCAAAAGCACTCGCTTCCGCAAAAGGTGAGTCTCTTGTCATCGCTGGTGGTTCGAACACGTTAACAGAAGATGCAGTGGATTTACAAATCGCTGTGAACATGTTAAACAGCATGCTCGGTAACGATGGGAAAACCATCGATCCAGGAAATCCTTTGAAAGAAGGAAAGTCAAACTACGCTGAAAACTTAAAAACATTGGCAAAAGACTTAAAAGAAAGAAAGGCCGGAGTGGTCATTCTTTTTGGTGTGAACCCAGTGTATGAAGCGCCAAATGGAGATGAGTGGAAAAAACTCCTTCATGAAGCAGCACAAGTCGTACAAGTTTCTGACCGTGCGGATGAAACTGCACTTGCGTCCAACTGGCTTGCTCCTGTATCACACTTCCTTGAGTCTTGGGGTGATAACGAATCCGTAACAGGGATTGTATCGGTGCAACAACCAACCATCCGACCTCTGTTCCAATCCAAAGCATTTGAAGATATGCTCATTGGTTGGGCTGGTGGAAAGTTACTTGGATCCGAGTCTCTCTACGAATACCTCAAAGCAAAATATTCTAAAAAAACCAACTGGGAAGACTTACTCAGAAAAGGTGTCCTTGTTTCTGGAAATCCAAAAGCAGACAAGGGTGGTCGTTCTTTCCGAGGAACCATCGCACCACTTTCAGCATCTAAGTCTGGTTTAACTGTTTCTCTTTACGAAAGCACGGCTCTCGGACAAGGAGAAAGAGCAAACAACTCCCAACTCCAAGAACTTCCAGATCCAGTATCAAAAGTGACTTGGGATAATTACGTTGCGATCAGCCCACAATACTCTCGTTCGTCGGGAATCAAACTCAATGATGTTGTGACTGTGACTGTAAACGGTAAGTCCTTCGAACTTCCAGCTCTTGTCCAACCAGGTCTTCATCCAGAAGCAGTGGGAATTGCTCTTGGTTACGGAAGAACAAACGTTGGTGAGATCGGAAATGGTGTTGGTAAAAATGCAAGTGTCCTTGCAACAGAAGTAAACGGATCTTATGTTTACTCTGGTTTATCCATCACACTTTCCCCTACAGGTAAAAAATACAAACTCGCTACCACTCAGGACCACCATATGATGAGCCCTGGTGTGATGATGGGTGTGGAATGGAAAGAGAGACCTCTTATCATCTCCGCAAAACTACAAGACTATACTAAAAATCCAAGTGCCGGAATCCCTGAGCCTGAGATCCCAAAAATCTTAGTGGATGGAAAACTCCAAAGAGCACAAGGAGCAAACGCTCCTTCTGACCAACCAGGAAGCCAATTTGCATACCCAGGATACAAATGGGGTATGGCAGTTGATTTAACTTCTTGTTCTGGTTGTGGTGCTTGTGTGGTTGCATGTAACATTGAAAACAACGTGCCTATGGTAGGACGTGACGAAGTGCGAATGGGTCGTGAGATGCATTGGCTTCGGATTGACCGTTACTACATCGGTGATCCTGAAAAACCAGAATCACTCGAAATTGCACACCAACCACTCATGTGCCAACATTGTGATAACGCTCCTTGTGAGACAGTTTGTCCAGTGGCAGCAACCGTTCACAGTTCGGAAGGAACCAACGATATGGTTTACAACCGATGTGTGGGAACTCGTTACTGCTCGAACAACTGCCCTTACAAAGTGCGTCGTTTTAACTGGTTAGAACATTGGAATGAACACAGCTTACTCGGAGAGTCAATGCCTACCTTTAAGGCTCGTCCTCCAAGAAACTTAGGCCTCAACCCAGATGTAACCGTTCGTTCGCGTGGAGTTATGGAAAAATGTAACTTCTGTGCTTCTCGAGTTGCTGAGAAAAAAATCGCAGCGAAAAACGAAGGCCGAACTCTGAAAGATGGGGAAGTGAAAGCCGCTTGTGAACAAACATGTGCATCTGGAGCCATTGTGTTCGGTAACGTAAATGATCCTGAATCAAAAGTAGCGAAGCTCTTGAAAGACCCTAGGTCTTACAAACTTCTGGAATACCTAAACATCGGACCTGCCGTCAGTTATTTGACCCGAGTTCGAAACGAAGTTTAACAGGGAGAACACAAAGGGAATGTCATTAACACAAGCAGTTAGAGATAAATTAGATATCCCCGACCTGGTAACAGGCGGGAAATCGCTTAAAGATGTAACCGTTGATATCGCAAAACCAAACGAAGATTTCCCTACCAAACTTTGGTGGAATACCTTCCTTTTGGTTTTGACGATCACCCTGATCGACGTAGCCATTATCGGGTATTTGTTTTACGAAGGTCTTTACCTCCTCGGGATTAACAACCCAGTGGGTTGGGGATTTTTCGTCGTCAACTTCGTATTTTGGATTGGTATTGGTCACGCAGGAACTTTGATTTCTGCGGTATTATACCTCTTCCGCCAAGGTTGGAGAACAGGGATTAACCGTGCCGCAGAAGCGATGACCATCTTTGCCGTACTAGTTGCGGCATCGAACCTCATCCTCCACGTTGGTCGTCCTTGGCTCGGATTCTGGCTCTTCCCGTATCCAAATGAAAGAGGTCCACTTTGGGTGAACTTCCGTTCCCCTCTGATTTGGGACACGTTTGCGGTATCGACTTACCTTTCCATTTCCATGGTGTTCTGGTACTTAGGTCTTATTCCTGACCTTGCGACCCTTAGGGACCGTGCGACAGAAACTTGGAGAAAGAACTTATACAATGTTCTTGCTTTCGGATGGGTGGGATCGGCGAGAGCTTGGTCTCATTTGGAAATCGTTTCCATGATTTTGGCAGCTCTTTCCACTCCACTTGTTCTTTCAGTGCATACCATCGTATCCTTCGACTTCGCAGTTTCCATCCTTCCAGGTTGGCATACGACCATCTTCCCTCCATACTTCGTTGCCGGTGCGATTTTCTCCGGATTTGCGATGGTGGTAACCCTTATGGTCATTGCTCGTGAAGTGTTTAATTTAAAGAACTACATCACAATGAAACACTTGGACAACATGAATAAAATCATGATGGTCACTGGTCTTATCGTGGGTCTTGCGTATGGAACAGAGTTTTTCATCGCTTGGTATTCTGGTAACGAATACGAAGTGTTTGCATTCTGGAATAGAGCTTTCGGACCTTATGGTTGGGCTTACTTCATTATGATTTCCTGTAACGTGCTTTCACCACAGGTGTTTTGGTTCCGCAAACTTCGTTACAACATCCCTGTGATGTTTGTTGCCTCCCTTGTGGTGAACGTAGGTATGTGGTTCGAACGTTTTGTGATCATGATGACACTGAACCGCGACTTTTTACCATCCAGCTGGGCAATGTATACACCGTCACTTTTCGACTACGCGATGTTAATCGGAACGTTCGGTATCTTCTTTACTCTCTTCCTTCTCTGGTGCCGAATTATGCCGGTGATTGCGATTGCAGAAGTAAAAACAGTGATGCCACAAAAAGAAGGAGCACACCACTAGTATGTATCTTCCAAAATTAGAACAGTTTCATAAATACAAAGAAATGGATGAAGGAGTCCTCGGAATTTTCGACACTCCCGAAGCCATTATGCATGCTGCGGAAAAAACAAAGGCAAAGGATTACATTGGTTTTGATTGTATCCTTCCTTATCCGGTGCACGGAATTGATGAAGCCATGGGAACTCCTAGATCAGGACTCCCTTGGGTCACTTTCTTTGCTGGGATTTTTGGATGCACGATTGGAATTTTATTCCAATACCTAACACATGCACATGACTGGCCTCTCAATATCTCGGGAAAAGCTCTCAATGCTTGGTTTGCCTATGTGCCAATCATCTTTGAATTAACTGTATTTGCCGCAGGGATTTATACAGTAGCTGCTTTATGTTTTTTAAGCGGTATTCCCAAAGCGACACGTAGGATCCTTCACCCAGATTTGACGTCTCATAAATTCGGTCTTTGGATTCCAAAGTCTGCCAAAGGTTATAACGAGTCCGATGTGGTTTCGTTTGTCAAAAGCCTTGGCGGATCCGAAGTAACCGTTGTGAAACCGGAGAACCAAAAATGAAACAAAACATCTTTCGAGTTTTTGCACTTGTGGCGTTGGTTTTTGTCGCAAATTGTGATTATAAAACTCCCGTTTACGAATACTTTCCGAATATGTATGACTCTCCTGCTAGAGAATCGCAAGAAGCGGATTCCTTTGCTGCCAATGGTTCTGCTTCCCGGATTCCACCAAAAGGTGCAATCCCTGTAGGATACTTTCCATACCCATACGCGGCGGAAGCAACTCCTGATACCCTTCCTGGTCCAGACAAAGGATTAAAAAATCCAATTGGAAAGGTGAGTTTGGGGGATTTGATGATTGGGGAAAAACGTTACCAAACATATTGCACTCCTTGTCATGGTGTGCAAGGTCTTGGAAACGGAGCTGTTGTAGGACCTGCACCTAAGTTCCAACAACCACCTCCTTCTGTTGTTTCTGACAAGATCCGCGGTTGGTCCGATGGACAAATCTACCACATCATCACGATGGGTCGTGGTCTCATGGGAAGTTATGCTTACCAAATCGAACCTGAAGACAGATGGAAGCTCATTGCTTACATCCGCAAACTTCAAGAATATGAAGTGAAAAATAAAAAGGCGAACTAGGGGAAATTATGAGCTCTACAAAAGCAGCGAAACTAGACGAAACACTATTGCAGTTTAAACTGCCAGGATCCCTTCGTAATGCCCTCATTGCCATGATCGGAATTGGAGTGGTGAGTTTTCTCATCGCCTTTTTTGGATTTGGTCATGAGACGTCTCGTCATATGGACGAAGCTGGTCATTTCCACCATACGAATTTAGGATACCATATCTTACTCATCGGTACTTACTTTGTGATTGGTCTTTCCATCACAGGGATTTTCTTTACAGCGATCCAACACCTTACTGGTTCACAGTGGTCGGTGACGGTTCGTAGGATTTTCGAAACGTATGGACTTTTTGCACCAGTAGCTGGACTTCTCTTAGTGGGAGTTATCTTTGGAATGCATGACCTATATGAGTGGGCAGATGCGACAGTTCGTGAAAACGACCACCTCATCCACCACAAATCAGGTTACTTAAATCCTACTTCTTTCATCATCAGATGTGTACTCTTCATTGGGGTATGGTCTGTGTTTGCTTACATCTTTCATGGAAAGTCTGTTGGCCAAGACAAAGATAAGGTTGTGGATACAACTAAGACTCTTGCTAAGGTTGCTGGAGGATTTATACTCTTCTTTGCAGTCTCTTGGTGTCTCATGTCGTTTGACCTACTCATGTCCCTTTCCCCACACTGGTTCTCCACTATGTTTGGTGTGTATGCCTTTGCTGGTGCTTTTCAAACATCTCTTGCATCGTATTTGATTGTCATTGCGATACTTAAGAAAAATGGATACCTCGGCGAGGCAGTGAATGAAAACCATTACCACGATATTTCAAAGTTTTTACTTGGTATGACAACTTTCTGGGCTTATGTGGGATTCTCACAATTTATGCTCATTTGGTATGCAAACATTCCAGAAGAAACATTCTTTTATGAAATGCGTATGACAGGTGGATGGGGTTATACAACATTACTTCTTCCTTTTGTGAAGTTTGTGATCCCTTTCCTTTTATTACTCAATCGTCCTAACAAACGAAACATTAATTTCCTTTGGAAATTAGCGGCATGGATTTTGACAGTTCAGTTCTTTGAACTCTTCTGGTTGGTATTCCCTGCAAATTTTGAAAAATTCTCAATCCTACACTTTGTTTTAGCATTTGGCGGAACAGTGGGAGTGGTTGGTCTTTTTGGTTTCTTTGTCTTCAAAAAGTTCGAAAAACATAGTTTAGTTCCGGTCGGTGACCCTCGTTTAGATGAGTGCCTTCACCACCACCAATAGGAGAATTGTTTTGAAACTGAAATTAGTAGCATTCTTGATCGTTGGGATGAGCGTAACAGCTTGTTCCAAAAACGCAGAGGTAACTTGGCATAAAAATTGTGATGCCAAAACCAACAAAGCAAGTTTGGATTTTACTGTTCCTTTGTATTCAGAACCAGATTCTAATTCTAAGGTGGTAGAGTTTGTTCCAGTAGGAACTGTTGTAAAGGTGTTTGATGCTCGTAACCATAACGTATGGGCACCAAAATACTTTATCAAAGTTCAAACAGCAAAAAACGAAGGTTATATGAGTCCTAGATGTTTTGTTGTTGGACAAGATCCGGCAAATAGTGTTTGGAGATACTCCAAAGGACTCGTAACAGATTCAAAACCTTTTTATGATCCGACAGACAAAGCTCATTACCCAAGAGGGACTGAGTATGGAAATTTGAAGGACCTTCCAAAGGAAAAAATCCCTCTTTCTGAACTCACAAAAGGTTTGGAAGAAGAAACTTACGTAAACAAAAACATGTTGAAACAAAACTAAGATGTTTTTGTAAAAACAAAGCGACAGCTGTTAGTGGGAATGATTCTACTGGCAGATGTTTTGGAAAAGACCCAAGGGAAACCAAGGGTCTTTTTTTTTGCGGATTGTGAAGATTCTTTTATTTCTTTAGTAAGACTATCTCGTAGGCTACTATCGCCAAGATCACGAATTTTTCCCAAATGAAATAAAAGGCACCGAGAGGTTGGATCACATTCCAATTTTCGATCAAAAAATACATAGAAACACCGCAATAAGTAAGATTGCCAAAGATCACACCGAGAAGAAACGTTTTCCAGTGTTTTGATTTTTGCATAAAACAGGTATTGGAATAAAAAAACAAAATGCCGGCAAGGATTCCTAATTTGTATAACACTTCTGTGGGCATCCCAAAATAAGGTTGAAAGGGCAGAACCACACCAAATAACACGAGTAAGGATATAGATGCACCAAAGGCATCCAATAAAAAAATCGTATAAGGTTGGAATTTTTGGAATAATTTTTGTATCATCAACTCAGTCCTAAATTGTTTTACTCCTTATTTTCGAAAACGGGCGAGGTTCCATTGTTTCCTATAATCTGCAGTTTTAAAAAAGGAGTTTGATCCCCATTCAACAATTTTGAATTTTATTTGTAATCAATTTAATCAGGAAAATACCAGCTTTTGATTCTTGGAATTTATGAGATTTTCCATAATCTTATGCTATTTCAAATTCGATTCTAAAACGCAGGTAAACTATCTTTCGAAAATTATTCCAAAATTTGAAATTTTAGGATTTACAATCGCAGAATATCTTAGATAGTAAGACTTTAAGTTAATAAGATAATCAGTTTGTTAACTAATGGATTTTTTATGGAAATAGAAATTTTTAAAAAAACTACACGTCGGTATTTCGAAACAGCCCTTTTTATGCATGAATCGATCGCAACGCATGTTGGGCTTTCAGGCACAGATCATAAATTTTTAGGATACCTACTTGAAAATGGAGAGATGACTGCGGGGGAACTGGCAAAATTATCTGGGCTTACTACTGGGGCGATCACTGGAGTCATTGATCGATTGGAGAAGAGTAAACTCGTAAAAAGGAAATTTTTACAAACGGATAGAAGGAAGGTTTTCATTGTTCCAAATTTGGAGAAGGCAAACCAACTGTTTTCACCAATTTTTAAAAAATTACAAAAAGAAACGGACCAATTGATTTCTAGTTTTTCAAGTCTTGAGATAGAAGTCGTCCATCGTTATTTCGAATCTGCGATCAAGATAATGGATAAAGTTTCAAAAAATTTAAAGGATACGAATGGGATATGAATATGATAGTAGAAAATTGTTTTGTTTTTGCAACAACGTTTGGACTTTCAGATGTAACCAATTTTGTTTCCCACCAATCTTTATCAATTGCTAAGTATACTTTATTATTAAATCTACTAATCTATTTTTTAATGAATGGAGCTCAAATTTTTGAAACGATTGTTTTTGTACCACGTTGGGCTAATGGAACAGTTCCTGATTTGGGTTTACTAAATACAGAGTATAAGTCTGCAGATTTAAAATACTTTTGGATTTTGTTTCATTCATTACATGAAATTATCTTCTTAGTATCACTTATATTTTGTTACCAAATAAATGGGATTGGTAACGATTTGTTCCTACTTTTTATCCTACATATAGGAGTGAGAGCTTGGACTATCATTTATTTCGCAAATAAAATTATTTGGTTCCAATCTATGGCAAATACAATCGATAAACATTCAATCAAAGTATTCAGTGATATTAAGAAATGGGTGATTTGGAATTATATACGTGTTATTATTTATATTGGAATTTCGATTTTAATGGTACCACTAACCATTAAAATTCTAAATATGAATGGTTAAGGAATATAAATGATTGGAATGATTTGGTTTCTTCAACCGTTATGTGATGGTCATAACAGTTGATCCAAGTTAATTCGATAAAATAAACATCGAATCGATAAGCAATTGTTTTAATACTTAGTATATGTTTGCCTAGAATTCTGTATTGATTGTTCTAGAAATTCCAAAATAGGTCTTTTACTTTTGGGTTACGTAAGGCAAGTCCTACCCAAAGGAGAATTCCTATATAAACGGGAAATAAAGTGTGGCTAAAAAGTGGATTTTCCACACGAACGTGGATGGCAACCGCACCACCTAAATATCCAGTGAGTAAGAGAGCTCCAAGTGCGGCAGTTTGCGGTATGGCATACATAACAGTGATCACCAATAGAATGACGCCGATCGTCATTGCACTCTGGGCAGGTAGTCCCAGTTCTTCCATACTTTTTAACACTGGATCAATCTTAGCTAATTTTCCGCCTGCATCGAAGAGTAAAAATGCGATTACTAGGCCACTTAAAATTCGTCCCACCCAAAGGTAGGTTGGGGATTGGTTAATTTCGTTCATAACATCACCTGCTTGAAAAACGTTCTTGCAATAAAAACATATCAAGTGATATGTTGTCAATAAAATTTCGATGCATAACCAACTGAATTGATTGAACGTGGAGTGGCCTCGATTTCGGGGCAAATTGGTCTTCTCTTTTGTGTTTGTGTTATAGGAGATGAAGGAACAAGTGCAGGATGGGGAAACAAGAGGAAACTCGTAAACTGATCATTGAGTCTGCATTTGCACTGATCTACCAAAACGGATTTCAAGGCGTGGGGGTTCGTGAAATTGCACTTTCAGCAAATTTAACCATCGGTGCCTTTTTTTACCACTTTCCTACAAAGAATCACGTGGGTTATGCCATCATTGATGAGTTTTTATCCAAAGGTATTTTGGATCGTTGGATATTGCCTTTGGAACAATATGATAATCCAGTCGAAGGAATCATTCATACATATAAAAAAACTTTTGACGAATGGCCAGATGAATTTGTTTCGAGGGGTTGTCCACTGAATAATTTAGGGCAAGAAATGTCTTCGATTGATCCTGAGTTCCAAAAAAAAGCGAAGGAACTTTTGTCCAATTGGATTCAGAACACAAAAACTTACTTGGATATTGCCCGAAAGAAAAAAATCCTAAAACCAAAAACAGATACACTTAAACTCGCGGAATTTATTGTAACCTTCCAAGAAGCTACTTTCGCAATGGGTAAAGTAATGAATGATCGCAAAGTATACGATTCCTTATATCTTTCGTTTCGTGACCATCTACTATCGCAATGCCGTTGACATTCCACTAAAATCGCTTATACTCACACACATGGGTCAAAAACGTACCATTGCCACCTCCGCCTCAGAAGAACGATTGGAAAAACTTTTAGAAGAACGACTAACGGAAGGTTCCAATCATGAAATCATTGATAAACGAATTTGGGATTTATTTGGAGAAACGTGGTGTGTCATGTTTACTGACCTTTCCGGTTTTTCCAGAGGTGTTGCTAAATTTGGAATCATCCATTTTTTACAGACTATCTATGAATCACAACGTATCCTCATTCCTGTTCTAGATGAGTATGATGGAATCCTGATGAAAGATGAAGGGGATAGCCTTATGGTACTCTTTCGTAATACCAATAAAGCGATCCAATGTGCCATCCATATGCAAAAAGCCTGCAAACGGTATAATGAAGGTAGAATTGCCGAAGAACAAATCCTTCTCTGTGTTGGTTTAGGTTATGGAAAAATTTTGAAAATTGGGGATACTGATGTGTTTGGTGCCGAAGTGAATGCTGCGTCCAAACTAGGGGAAGATACAGCCAAAGCTTGGGAGATCCTTGTGACAAGTGCTGTGAAAGAAAATGCTGATGAAACCACGGATTTTGATTTTGAACCAATAAAAGATATCCCACCAGGTTCGGATGGTGCCTACAAACTTCTTTATACACTTGATGAACCGAAATGGGTAGTTTTGTAAAAAGCTTCATTCCATAAATTCGTAAATGGACCGAATTTCGCCATGGGTTTCTATGTAGTTATACAAATCTTGGAATTCTTTGTGCCCACAGAGAGTTGCCGAATCTCCAATCAATATCAAATGGAACTTCGCACGGGTAAGGGCCACATTCAATCGTTTTGGATTCATTAAAAAACCGATTTCACCGTCTGGATTCGAACGTACCAAACTGAGGATCACTATCTCAGACTCTCTTCCTTGAAACGAATCAATGGTTTGCGTATACCACCTTCCATTTGCTCTTTGGATGAGGCGTTCCACCTGCCCTCTGTAAGGTGATATGATGGTAGTGGATTCCTTGGGTAAACCTTTTTCTATAAGAGTTTCAATGAGTGTTATTTCTGTTTCATTGATGAAACTCAGTTCCTCACCTTCTGTTTCTTCTAACGTATCACTACCTGCAGTATCAATCCATAGAATGGCGGAATCGGATCCAAAAATCTCTTTCATGACTTCTATGTTTTGGAACTGCAGGTCTGGGTGTGTAAAAACCTGGTTCCCATAATAAGACTTGTTAGGAAAACCAAGGATTTCTGGTTTCATCCGAAATTGTTTTTCTAAAAAAATCGTCCGTTCTCCTGAATCATGTTCGATTGCTTTTTCCAAAAAACTATCGAAGGATTCGTGTTCTGGTAAGGAGTAGTTCACACCTAGTTGTTTTGGGTCTCCGAAAAAAAATGTTTTTTTCCCAGAGAAAAGTGCCATATAACAACCTGGATCCACACTTTGGGTTGCTTCATCTACAAATACAAAATCAAATTCTCTTCCTTTTTTAAACTCACTTCCAAAACCTGCAAAGGTTGAGACAATGAGTTCACTTGCATCCAGTAACCTCGTTCGAATATTTGTTTCTGCATCACGAATGGTTTTCAATAAAAACTTTGCTTCTTTTCGTAATTGGTTTCGTTCTTCTCTTTCTTCTTTGCCAAACTTACGTTTCCATGAATTGATTTTTTTCTGGATTACTTTCAGTTCTGTTGTCCAGTTTTGGATTTGTTTTTGATCGGGATGGGTTTCGATAAGATGATCAATATGGTAAGGGAGAACATTCTCTTTGATTTTGGTGGAGTTTCCCAAACGAACCACACGGATTCCATTTTGGCAGGCAAGTTCTACAATATAATCACAAGCAAAATTGGTAGGGCAAAGGGTAAGGACAGATTGGTTTCTGTTTTTAATTTCCGTGACCGCTTGCATGAGTAAGGTGGTTTTTCCTGTTCCTGGTGGTCCAAAAACCATTCCATAATCTAAAATGGAAAATATCCTTTCTAGTGGAGAGTTTTCCTTTGATTGTTTGGGTGGAATTGGTTTGTCACCTAAACTATAACCCAAAATCCATTTAAGTTTTTTGTAGGATGGAGAATCTTTTTCATCTTTGACTTTTTTAAAAATCTCATTGTACAAATCGTAAGTAGATTCTGGAAACCATTTGCGAATCTGGTATTCTTCTCCTTCCCATTCATAATCACCACGTACTTGGATGATGAGTTTTGTATCTGACCATTGGTAGATGTTTCCATAAATGGATTCGTTTTGGTTTTGGATGAAAACAGGCACTCCCTGTTTGGTCCAGAGTTTGGCTTTATTTGATAAATTGACTTGGAATTCAGCTCTCCAAGTATTTCCCACAACAAAACGAAGATCAACAAATGTAGCAACTTTAATGATTTGGGATTCGGATTCCTTCTCTAAGTACAGGTTTCTTTCAATTTCTCTTTCTTTTACTAATAAAGATTCAATGGAATTAATTTCATCCTCAAGAGAATCAAACGACTGTTTTATGGATCTTCCCATTCAATATTCTCCAAAGTTGTAAAAAAACCATTTCTAAGTAGTGGTGCAAAATCAATAAAATCAGCTGCTTTTAAATATAACGAATCTTCTATGGAATAAGCTTGGATTAGGTTATTTGCTGCTTCATCCAACTTTCCTAAACGGCAATGTGCCCGAGCAAGAATGATAAGAGTTTCAGGATCTATTTCCTTACAGTATTCAATATGGGTACGTATGGAAGAGAGGGCATTTTCCGGATCTTCAGCATCCAAATAACATAACGCTAGTAAGTCGTAGTGTAGGAATTCTTCCGGTTCCACCATTTTTAATGATTTTTTCAAAGAGGCAAGGGCAGAGTTGAAGTCTCCTCTTGAAAAATACAAAGAGCCAAGTTCTGCCCAGATGTCTTTGCGATCAATCCCACGACCATTACTCAGATGTTCCTGGGACAATGCTTGTTTCAAAACTTCAATCGCTTCCTCGGATCGTTCCATATCCTTTAGTAGAGAAGCGAGAAGGAGGTAGTTTTCTAGGTAAGATGGGAATTGGAGTATACTTTTTTGGAGTAATACCTTTGCCGATTTAAATTTTTTTAATTTAATGAGATAACGTGAATAAACGGTAATACTTAAGGGGTGGGATGGATAGTTTTGGATGATGTCTTGGAAAACAGTTTCTGTTTCTTTTGGATTACCAACCGAATACAAACACCAAGCTTTTTTCGCTTTGATTTTAATGAGAGCGGATTCGTCTTTTGTATAGGCTTCACTCTCTGCATACAAATTGAAAGCCCGTGTAAAATCCTTTTCCTCTTCCAATTGTTTTGCTTCACGGATCAGAGAAAAAAAAGGATTCATCAACATTTTTTACTTCAGGAAATCACGGATTCGTCGATGCGTAGAATAGGGAGTAAAGATTGTAAAAGGAGGTCCACTTATGGTTCCATCTACACTTATCAACCCAATTGTCAATTTGCCGAAGGAAATTTTCCAGGCACAAAACCAACTCACCGAAAAACTGATGAAGTTGGCTGTGGAAGAAAAACTGGGTCCTGTGGCAAATAGCGAAAGGTTACTCGACATCTACTGCTAAGTCGTTTTCAGAATCATTGGTCCACACGGGTTTCTGGATTGAAAACCGGTCGTTTTCGTTCCATAAACCCATTTATGGCACTTCTGAAATCTTTGGAATCGAGCATACTGGAATTCCATACTGCTACGTAATCCAAACCTTCTTCGATGGTTTTCCCAATGCCATGGTTTAACACTTGTTTGACACCACGGATGACAATGGTTGGATTTTCTGAAATTTCTTCCGCTGTTTTTAATCCTTCTGTAAGTAAGGTATCAAAATCCTTAGTGACCTTTGTCACAAGTCCCATTTGGAATGCTTCTGTCGCTGTGATGTCTTTTCCGGTTAGGGCAAGTTCTCTTGTGTGAGCATTTCCAATGAGATGGGGGAGCCTTTGTAAGGAACCCATGTCCGCAACAATTGCGACTTTTGATTCCCGTAAGGAAAATACCGCATCTTCAGACGCATAACGAATGTCACATGCAGAGACTAAGTCCAGTCCACCACCGATACAATGTTTTTGAACAAGTGCAATCGATGGTTTTTTTGAATTATAAACGGCATTGATCCCTTTTTGCATGGTAAGGATGAGTTGGTAGAGTTTTTCCCTACCATCAGCAAGTTCACCTTGTACAACCGGTTTGAACTCTTGGAAAAACTCTTCTAAGTCAAGGCCAGTGGAGAAGGATTTCCCTTTACTTGCGATCACAAAACAATGAATTTTTGGATCGGCATCAATCTCGGCCACCATATCGGGAAGGTCACGCCAGAAAGGCCAATTCATCGCGTTTCTTTTTTCAGGACGATTCAGCCAAAGAATCGCAATATTTTTTCTTCTTTCGATTGTAAAAAAGGGAGATGGGTTCATACGTTTGTTTCTTCCTTTAACCAAAGTTTTTTGGAAACCATCAGATACACACCAAATAGGATCAGTCCAATTGCAATGTATTGGGACTGGGAAAAACCATGCCAGTAATAACCTGTGAGGAATGTTGGATTTCCATTTGCATCCGGAATGTTGACAAGGGTAGGTGGGTCAAAGAAAGGAATCACAGCTTTGTTCACTCTCAAAAATTCAATGATGAGTCTTGCAAAACCATGGATGATGAGAAACTGCGCTCCAATACTCCATTTCCGAAAGTTTTGGTAACGTGCCCAAAATTGAAAATAGGAAAAGTAACCAAAGGCCATAATGGATTCCATCACAGGTGTATTCCAAACGGGAACACCAGACGGGTGAGCTCCATGGAATTCAAATACAAAAAATGGAATCCTTTCATCGGTAGCAAACCCATAACAACCATCACCACTCACAAAACACCCTAGTCTACCAATCGCATAACCCATGCTAATTGCCGGAATGACTGCATCATAATAAGCACCGATATCAAGTTTGTAGTAACGAAAGTATAAGGTGATAAAGAGCCAACCAAAAAGAAGGCCACCAAAAAAGACAAGACCACCACCACTAAAAAGAGAGGACCATAATCCTGGGTGGCCTGGGAAACCGTTCCAGTGGGTCAGAGGATAAGAATACTTGCCATCATAACCAGGGACATCGATGAACACTTGGTCCCAAATTTCAAAGATAAAGAATATTTTTGCACCCACAAGTGTGCCTAAAATCCCAAGAAAGATCAACCAATCGGAGTGGTATGGATCTAATTTTTTTCGTTCCAGTTCCTTTGGGAGAAGATAGGAACCAACAAGAAAGGCTAACATCATAAGAAGGCTGAAAGTGGACAGACCCTCCCAGCCAAAGGGATTGGGAATCGGAATTCGATCTAACATAGGGGAAAGGGTAAATTCTATGCCCACAGGGGAAAGGAGAATTTAAATCGGGATAAACGAGAAAAAAGGAAGGAAAAATAGCTTGACCCTAGATAGTTCAATATTAAACTATCTAATATTGATTTAAGGAGAATTCACTATGTTTGATTTATTATTTTCTACATCCGGGGACATCATCCCACTCATCCTTCGTATCACAGCTTTTGTTGTGATTTTCCCACACGGTGCCCAAAAACTCCTCGGTTGGTTTGGTGGATACGGTTTCAAAGGAACGTATGGATTTTTCACAGGAACCATGAAATTCCCAGGGATCCTTGCTGTTCTCATCATACTAGGTGAGTCTTTTGGACCTCTTCTTTTACTTGTGGGATTTTTAACTAAATTTGCAGCATTGTCCATTACCATCATCATGATCGGTGCCGCATTCATCGCGCACAGACAGAATGGTTTTTTCATCAATTGGAATGGAAACCAAAAAGGGGAAGGGTATGAATTCCATATCTTAGCTGCGGGACTTCTCATTGCTCTCGTTGTTGGTGGAGCAGGTGTGTATTCTGTTGATTTTAACTTAATTGGAAAGTTCTAAGACCAATTTTTCTTAAAAGAATACTCTCAACTAATCTTTGTTTGGAAGATAAATTCTAAACAAGGTTAGTTGGTTCTCATCACAAAAGATCTATTAGCGATTTCGAAAACCCTTCTAGTTTTTTCCCAATCCCTTCTATTGTCATTGCTTCAAAGAGAATCAATGGTCCAAAACTCGTTTTGCTATTCCTAGGGCATCAATCTAAGTTGATGTATTCTTCTGGGTCAAGGGGAGCATCAAGTCCAATTCTCACTTCATAATGGACGTGGGCTCCCGTTGCTTTTCCCGTTTGTCCCACAAGGGCAATTTTATCCCCACGTTTGACTCGGTCCCCTGGGTTGACTAAAATGAGAGAACAGTGGCCATACAAAGTGAAAAATCCATTTTCATGGTTGATGCGTACTGATTTTCCAAGACCCCCAACCGCTGTATCCACAGCAATGATCCCAGGACCTGTTGCATAAATCGGTGTTCCTTCCCCTGCGGCAAAGTCAATCCCTGAGTGGTATTCTCCAACAGGTAAGATTCCAAATGGATCACTACGATACCCAAAGGTGGAAGTCACAACTCCCACACCAGGTTTCAGAGGCCGGCCCCTTGGCATGGAATAAAAGATACTTTCTCGCATGGAAAGATAATCAATGGCATTTTGAAAATTAGGAACAAGGTTTCCCAGTCTTACACCAAACTGGGTGTAAGTGGTGACAACTTGTTGGAAGAGTAATAAATTGGAATCGAGTTCACTGGCGTCTTTTCGAAACTCTTCTTTTAAGAGATAATCTTGTGTGATCATTTCCTTTTCTGGGATTTCTTCCCAGGCAAGTAAATTGAGAGATTCCGTCATGGATTCCAGTTCTTCAACGGATTCGCGTAAATCCTTGGAAAGTAGGTCATAAAATAAAAACGATACAAGTTGGGTTTCTGTTTTTTTTTCGAGAGAAAGGTTTCTTTCAAAGAAAAAGGAAAAATAAACAAGTAGGCCAAAGGATAAAAGTACAAGGGATAGAGAGAGTCCAAAGAGGAACCCAAGCATACCGACTGAGATCTCGATTTGGGCGAGGGGTTTTTCGTCACTCGGGATGAGGACAAAACTCACCTTCTCTCGGCTGCGGGAAATCCACTTTTGTAAGCGTTTTCGCCACCGTAAATGTGCAATTTGGAGCCTTTCGTAGGCGGTTGTGACGTAAGTTTCTGCCAATGTTCGTTATCCAGCCAATTTTTTCCTTGCCCATGCCATTTTTCAGGGGAAAGTGGATGAATCCAATATGTTTAAATTTCTCACTTCTCTTTTCAGAAAGAAAGCCGACTCTGTCGATTCCTTTTTGATGTACCCCGAGGGAAAGAGATACTATCGAGAAACTCACTCCATACGCAGGGCCAATATCGATGAAGATGCCATCAAAATCATCAATCGATTGAACAAGTTTCGTTACAAGGCCTACTTAGTCGGTGGAGGAGTCAGAGATCTGCTGATGGGCAAACGCCCAAAAGATTTTGACATCGTCACAAGTGCGACACCAAACCAAATCAAAAGGATCTTCAATAACTGCCGGATCATCGGTAAACGATTTAAAATTGTACACATCATTTTTAAAGGCAAAATTATTGAAGTCTCTACGTTCCGTTCACTACCGGAACATCGTTTGGAAAAACACAAAGCAGAAAACGATTATCTCATCAAGCGGGACAATTCCTTCGGTACAGCAAAGGAAGACGCGGCAAGACGCGACTTTACCATCAATTCATTGTTTTACGATCCTAAAAACGATTCCATTTTGGACTACGTAGGTGGATTTGAAGACATCCAAAAGAAAATCGTTAGGGTCATTGGTGATCCTGATATTTCTTTCAAAGAAGATCCTGTTCGTATGTTACGAGCAGTGAAGTTTTCCGTTTTGCTCGGACTTGATATCGAGAAAAAAACCAAACTGGCCATTAAAAAGAATCGTTTGGAACTCGAAAAATCATCCACAGCAAGACTACTAGAAGAATACAATAAAATGTTTCGTACTTGGAAAACATCGATTATCTTTGAAGGACTTGCAGAAAACCACCTACTCGATGTTTTGTTCAAGGAACCAGCGGACAAACTGAAAAAAACCGACCCAGAATGGCGTGAACATTTTATGGACACACCACTTGGGAAAAGACTCGCTGTTACTGACAAACTGCTCTCAGCAAGAGAGGAGATGACTCCTGCGATTTTTTATTCGTTAATTTTTTACGATATCGTAAAAGATTTGTATGAAAACGATCGTGGTCACCTAGCGCATAACATCAAAGAAAGTTTACAACCTGTTTTTGAACGTATGGGAATTCCTAAACGGGAACAAGACAATTTAGTAAAAATTTTCATTAGCCAACCTCGTTTTCACATCACGGATGATGAAAAAGAAAGGCAAAATTCTTTCTTCAAAAAGAAAGATTATTTTTACGATGCGTTTATGGTGTACAAAATTGTTGCTATCTCTGAAAACAACGAAGCTGCTGTACAAACTGCATTTTTCTGGGAAATATCTCTCAGGCAGAGACCAAAGCCAGATAGCCACCAGTTTGGCCAACAGAACCGAAAAAAAGAAGGCAATAAAAAACGCCCACCACGCAAAAAACATAGAGATCGAAGAGGGAACGGGAACCAGAACCAACAAGATTCTGGGTCAAACCAAACTCATGAAAATGGGAAAGGTGAGGCAAACGAAAATCGTAACCCTTCATTAGAACATCAAGATACTGAGGAATAACAGACTTTCCTTAGACTCTTGATAAGATTTTTGTCCATAACTCTCGTCGAATGATCTGGGAGTTATGGAATGATCACCCAAAATAAAATCCTAATCGTTGAAGATGACCCAACAACGGCACTCTTATACCAAGGGGCCTTACGTTCGCTTGATGCTAATTTTGTTGTGTTTTCTGGAATCAAACCAGTCTTACACCTCTTACAAAAAGATGGGATTGAATCAATTGATCTTATCCTAACTGACTTAAAACTTCCAGATGGAACTGGCACCGAACTAGTAAGGGAAATACGGAAAAAAAATTCACAGATCCCCATCCTTGTGGTCACTTCCGAATCCGATTCCATCTCCATCATCGAAGTGATGAAGGAAAATGTGCAGGATTATTTGATCAAACCTGTATTTCCAAAGGAATTATTGAAAAAAGTGGAATACCACCTTTCCAAACGTTCATTGGATTATAAAACTTCCATATTAGAAAAAGAAAAAATCATCTCTCTTGAAAAACTTTTGGATTGGTATAGTTTCAAAAATCGATCTTTGGAAAAGGGTGAGTTTAATGCCCAAGAGTTACATAAAAATTTATTCCATGTTTTGCGTGCTAGTTTATCCCAAGGTGCTGGTTTTGGAATCTTAGTTCAAATCATCGATATTATAAAAGGGATGAAACAAACGGAAAATGGAGATTATATCTTAGAAAAAGAAGTTTTATCCATTTTAGAAGACAATGCCAATTATTCGAAAAAAGTTTTAAATACATTCTCTGAAATTGAAAATATTATTTTCGATCGAGTCAATGAGGAAGTAGTACCTTTATCCGTTTTATGGCAAGAGATAGTTAGTATTATAAAAGAATTAGAATCACAAACAAAAATCAAACACCACTCCATCCAAATGACCGATGTTAGTTCAGTTCAAATGGATTCGATTTCCATTCGTTGGAATCGCGAGTACTTTCATAAATCTATAAGGGAACTTCTCATCAACGCAATGAAGTTTTCTTTGGACTCATCTTCTATTTTTGTATTACTCCAATTAAAATCAGATTCTGTTTCTTTTTCCGTCATCAATTCGGTGGGAAGTGATTTAAAAATAGGGGAAGGGATTCCAAATGAATATTTGGACCTCGTGTTTGAACCATTTTTCCGATTAACAAAGAACCTTTACGAACGGTATGAAACTCTCGATTTCGGAATCGGGCTTTCACTTGTGAAAGAAACCATACAAAAGTTTGGTGGTTCAGTGTTAGTATCCAATATATTTGATCACTTAGGAGACAAAGTAGAACCTAAGGTTGAGTTTAAGATCACACTCCCTCATTCTTCTTCATTGAAGTGAAGGAAACCTTTGGTTTTGGGAAGGTATGTTTTTCCTTCGCTTAAGAATTTTGTTCCTGGTTTTCCAGACTCAAATCTACCAATCATCGTCACAGGAATGGAGTTAATTTCGTTTGGTAGGATGTTCGGTGATAAAAATAAAAGTTCCAATTCTTCACCAGAACCCAGACAAAAATCCACTCCCAATTTTCGTACAGCAAGCGGGTGTAAGGGGACAGATTCCACTTGGATTGTGAGTTTTCCTTTGGAGGCAAGTGCTAACCTTTCCGCATCTTGGATGAGCCCATCTGTGATGTCCATACAGGCGTGAATTTTATACTTTGAGAGTGGTTTTAGCAGGATCTGTTTTGATTTTGGCAAAAGGTGTTTTTCAATAGCAGGTTTAAAATCTTTCTCCTTCCAATTCTTTTTTAAAGAATGATACCCAAGAAGGCTTTGGCCTAAATCCCCTGTGACATAGAGGTAATCACCTGGTTTTCCTCCCGATCGTAGCCAAGGTTTTTTGACCGTTCCCACCACAGTCAGTGCCAATTGGGTTGTGGGGGAGGAAAAGGTATCGCCACCAGCGAGTTTCATTCCATATTGGTGGAGGGAAACCCTCAGTCCTTTGGCAAACCTCTTCACCCAATCTTTTTTCCGGGAGGTAGGAGATAGACCGAGGTTTAAAAAACATTCTTTCGGAACCCCTCCGGATGCAGTGATGTCAGAGACATTCACTTCCACTAGTTTTCCTGCTAGGACTTCGGGGGTTGACCATTCATGGAGGAAGTGGGTTCCTTCGGAGAGGGAATCCGTTGTGACAAGGCGGTTCGGTGCCAAAAAATAACAATCGTCCTCTGGGGGAGGAGTTGTTCCAAAAAGAGTACGGATGATATCTGATTCTTTCAAAGCTTCGTTTCCAATAAATTTGTTTGACCCACTGTGAAAACCGAAAATCCTGACATAAAAGAGGAAAATCTCGTACTTATGGAACTATTGTCTAAAGCCCACAAGACCCCTTCTATCGCAAAAGAAGCCGTACAAAAACAGTGGTTTGTTGTGGACGCAACTGATAAGACTCTCGGAAGATTGGCAAGTCAAGTCGCTTCCCGACTTCGCGGAAAACACAAATCTACATTCACACCGAACCAAGATTGTGGAGATAACATCATCATCGTTAATGCTTCTAAAGTGGCTGTGACTGGTCGCAAAAGAGAACAAAAAATTTACTACCACCACTCCCGTTACCCAGGTGGTATGACTGCGATCGCTTTCCACAAACTCATCCAAGAGAACCCAGAAAGAGTGATCATGGAAGCAGTGAAAGGAATGTTACCTAAATCAAAATTAGGTGACCAAATGTTAAAAAATTGCCGAGTGTTCGCAGGCAATGACCACAACCTAGGAGCTCAAAAGCCCCTAAAACTGGAGTTGAAATAATATGGCGCAAAAAGCAGTTTGGGCAGTTGGCCGACGCAAAACATCTGTTGCACGAGCAAAAATCGCTTCTGGAACAGGAAAAATCACAGTAAACCACAAAGATGTAAAAGATTACATCAAAAACGGAGAACACTTAGTTCGTCGTGCACTTGAGCCTCTTCTTGTTTTAGATGCTCGTGACAAATATGATATCGCACTCAATGTTACTGGTGGTGGAGTGATTGGACAAGTAGGAGCAATTCGTCACGCAGTGGCTCGTGCTCTTGTTGCTTTCAATGAATCACTCAAACCTACTTTGAAAAAAGAAGGTTTCCTCACTCGTGATAGCCGTATGGTGGAACGTAAAAAATACGGTCTCCACAAAGCTCGTCGCGGAACTCAGTTCTCAAAACGTTAATCGGAAAACTCCTCTTTTTTTTCCGATAGAGAAGCCTCCTTTGGGAGGCTTTTTTTTTCGGTTAGGATAACCGTTCCACCTATGAACCAAATCATCTTTTACCTTGCCTTCGCCTTTGGAACTTTTGCCAGCAGTTGTTTTTTATATTCAATTGTGATTTTTACACAGACTCTAACGGTTGTAAAAGGGTATTCTGGGATTGTTTTTTTCTTTTTGTTTTTACCCTTTCCACTTTTCTTTTTGTATACTGGTTACCTGCTCGATCATTATTCCAAGAGGTGGGTAGTAGTTGGATTTCAGTTTTTTTTATTTTTAGCAGCATTTTTGTTAGGTGGATTGACCCATATTTTTGAAACCTATCCTCTTTTGTTGTTACCCTTGGCATTTCTCAATGGAATTGGTATGACAACGGTATTGCCAGGGAGGATGGCACTTCTCTGTGAAGTGATGGAATCACACCGACTCGTATTCCACACGATCGCTGGGAATTTACTTCTGATATTTTCCTTTGGGATGAGTCCCCTTGTTGTGGGTTGGATACGAGAATTCCAATCTTACTCAATACTATTTCTCTTTTTGGCTTTTTTACATGTTTTGTCGATGTTTGCTTTTACCTTATTAAAGTTAAACGAGAAGGAAACAATGTCCAATTCCTCTCAAACAAAACTTCAAAAAAGAATCCCAAATTCTGAAATTCCATCACTTGGAGAAAATTTACGAGCAGTATTAGGGTTTTTGCATATGGACCCTGTCTCCAGACAGGTGATGTGGATTGCGATTTTTAGTATGTTAGCATTAGGTCCCATCCAGGTGGTCCTTCCCCAATATGTAAAACTAGAATTGGGACTAGGAGAGTTGGCACGGGGATCTGTGTTAATGTTTCTTGGTCCTGGATTATTTTTAGGTGGGATTTTCACCATCCTCTACCACCATTTGGAACGAAAAGGGTTGGTATTACTCATTGTCTTTGGTTTGTCCTCATTTTTCTTTTTAGGATTTGTCCCGTTTTTTGAGGCAAAGGCCACTTCCATCTTTCTTTTTTGTTTTGGAGTTTCGGGTGGAGTACTTTCGAGCCTGATGCCGGCGATATTACAAAAACGTGCAGAGGACGGACTTAGAGGTAGGATCTTATCCCTCTATACAGTTTGTTTCCAATTCACACCGGCTGTTTCTGGATTTTTTGCTGCCTTTTTAAATGATACAGTGGGAAGCCTTTGGACATTTACGGGACTTGGTATGGGGTTTCTTGTGATCTCCCTATTTTCTTTTTTCCGTTACAAAGATTTAAGGCAAAGTTAAATTCGAATTTCCTTGCCCTAGGAGGCAAATTCGATTTCCGTGTAAGTGTATGAAGTCGAAAACCGTCCAAGAAATCGCAAGGTTGTACACGAACTATTTCCAAGAGAAAGGACACACCATTGTGCCTTCCTCGAGTCTCATTCCCAAAGGGGATCCTACACTTTTATTCACAACTGCAGGGATGGTACAGTTCAAACCTCTTTTTACTGGAGCAGTGGAGCTCCCATACACAAGAGCTGCCTCCATTCAAAAATGTGTTCGTACCACTGATTTGGAAGTAGTCGGGAAAACGGAACGGCATTGTACGTTTTTTGAAATGTTAGGAAATTTTTCCTTTGGCGATTATTTTAAAAAAGAGGCCATCGAATACGCGTTAGACTTTTCACTGAACCACTTAGAAATTCCCAAAGATAAAATTTGGGTGACAATTTACCTCGATGATGATGAAGCCAAAAAAATCTGGATGGATGCAGGGATCCCAGAAGAACGAATTGTACGCCTTGGTAAAAAAGATAATTTTTGGGGACCTGCTGGCGACAGTGGAGCTTGTGGTCCTTGTTCCGAATTGTATTTGGACAGAGGGCCTGAAAAAGGTGGTCCCAATTGTGGCAATAACCCCAATTGTAAACCAGGTTGTGACTGTGACCGTTATTTAGAATATTGGAATTTAGTATTTAACCAGTTCAACCAAACGGTTTCGGGAGAACTTCTCCCACTCAAACAAACTGGAATTGATACAGGATCGGGCCTCGAACGTGTGGCTATGTTATTACAAGAAGTAGACTCTGTTTATGATTCGGATGAATTAAAATCCATCATCAAACAAATTGAAACACTCTCTGGTTTTCAATATAATGAGTCCACCAAACAATCATTCCGCGTGATTACTGACCATTCCCGTTCTGTCTTTTTTTCACTTGGGGATGGGATTTACCCTGACCGCACAGGACGTGGGTATGTCATCCGCCGTCTCATCAGACGTGCCTCCCTTTTTGCAAGAAAACTCGGAATCCATGAGCCGTTTTTATACAAACTAGTTGGTACTCTAAAAGACTTGTATTCGGTTCGTTACCCAGAACTAAAAGACAAAGCAAAAGACATTGAATCCATCTTAAAAAAAGAAGAAGAACTTTTCCTACATACACTCGAAGTGGGACTCGAAGAATTAGAATCTTTACTTTCCCATCTAACGGCAAACAAACAAACGTTTGTTACTGGAAAAGAAGGATTCCGATTGTATTCCACATACGGGTTCCCTCGTGAGATGACAAAGGAACTTGTGGAAGACCGGGGTTTTAGTTTCGATGACAAAGGATTTGAAGAAGAACTGGAAAAAGACCGCGACTTATCTCGTGCGAGTTGGAAAGGGAAAAAAATCCAATACCTCACTGGACTTTCTGCTTCGCCTGAATTAAAAACAGAATTTTTAGGGTATACTGAAACCAAAACAAAGGGAAAGGTTTTGTATCTTTTTGTGGATGGAAAGTCAGTTGCTTCTGCCAAACAAGGGCAAGAAGTTGTAATCGTTCTCGATAAAACTCCTTTTTATGCAGAAGGTGGTGGGCAGATTGGTGATACTGGTTACTTCAAAAAAGATGGTTTCCAATTCCAAGTCCAAGACACCCAAAAAGAAAATGATACCTTCCTTCATATGGGTATGGTCTTAAAAGGAAATATTTCCGTTGGTGATGTAGTGGATACCGAAATTGAAATCGAACGGAGGCAAAACCTTGCCAACCACCACTCCGGTACACACTTGTTAAACGGTGCACTCCGACGGATTTTAGGAACACATGTGACCCAAAAAGGTTCCATCGTATCGGCAGATTACTTACGATTTGATTTTTCCCATCCCAAAGCCTTATCCCAAGAAGAGATCATCCAAATTGAATCCGATGTGAATGAGGCCGTGAGTGCGAATATCCCAGTCAAAACAGAAGTATTGGATATCAACCAAGCCAAAGAATCTGGGGCACTTTCCATGTTTGATGAAAAGTATGGAAACCTTGTTCGTGTTGTATCCATGGGAGAAAAATCAAAAGAATTCTGTGGGGGAACCCATGTTTCAAACACCAAAGACATTGGTTTTTTTGCGATTGTCAAAGAAGGAAGCCCTGGTGCCGGAAACCGAAGGATTGAGGCCATTTGTGGAGAATCGGTTGTGTCTTATTTTTTACACCAGTTCCAAACCTTGGCATCCAAAATCGAAACACATAACCTATCCGCCAAAGAAACGTTTGGTGATTTGAAAGAGTTTGGTATTTCAAAAGAAGTTCCTTCTCCAGAAAGTCTTCAATCCATCTTTTTAAAAGATGGGAAAACTGCGGTGGCAAGTCTTCGTAAACTCAGAGAATCACTCGAAGCGGAACTGGAAGAAAAATCATCTTCACTGTTTAAGGCAAAAAAGAAATTAGAACAACAAAAGTTCCAAATGAACCCTGAGCTTGTAGATGGTCTTTTACAAAAGGCACACAAGTTCGCTAAAGGCAAAGTGGTTACAGAAGTATTTCCATCAGTTGATGCAAAGGCTCTGAAAGATTTGGCTGATTCACTCAAAGCGAAAGAACCAGAGATCCTTTGTTTGTTTGGAACCACCGAAGGGGAATCAAGTACTCTTGTTTTTATGTGCAATAAGGTTCTCAATGACAAAGGTATCCACTGTGGTGAGATGCTAAAAGAAACCTTAGTAATGTTAGATGGAAAAGGGGGCGGACGCCCTGATATGGCACAAGGTGGTGGAAAAAAACCAGAATCTGTGGCCAAGTCCTTAGAGTTTGCCCTTTCCCTTGCCAAAACAAAATTATCGTAAATTTCAGTTTGTAGGAAACAGAATAGGAGAATCCAAATGGCTCAAGACCCTTCCTTTGACATTGTATCAAAACTCGATCGCCCCGAATTACAAAATGCTGTTTCGCAAGCGATGAACGAGATCCAAACTCGTTTTGATTTTAAAGGATCCAATTCCGAAATCAAAATCACAGATGACCAATTGGTTTTGACTTCGGAAAACGAAATCAAATTGAAGCAAGTGATTGATGTCCTTACTACCAAAATGGCAAAACGTGGCATCAGTCTGAAAGCCTTCGATTTTGATTCCAAAGTGGAACCCGCCACAGGGCAAACGGTTCGGATGAAGGTGAAAATCCAAAACGGTTTGGACAAAGAACAAACGAAACAAATCACAACCCTTATCAAAGACCAAAAATTAAAAGTCCAGGCGACCATCCAAGGGGATTCGGTGCGTGTGGTAGGTAAAAAAAAGGACGATTTGCAAGAGGTGATGGCAGCCATTCGCAATGCAAATTTCAATTTTGACGCCAATTTTACGAACTTCAAAGGGTAAATCCTGACAGAAAGGAAAGCCGTATTGGCTTCCAAATTTTTTCTGTCTATGTCTCGAAACCGTCCGATATTTCCCGTATGGACCCTAAAAAATCCGTATGGGGATGGACTTTGCCTAGAAAGGATTTCCTCCCGTATTTATTTGTATTTTCTGGAGTATTTTTACTGTTATCCCTTTTTTCCTTCCAAGAAGGAGAGGATGGATCACTTTTTAATTGGTTTGGAAGGCTCGGGCATTACATTGCTCTTACCCTTTTTTACCTACTCGGAAAAACTTCCTTTTTACTCGCTGGGTTTGTATTACTCTTAGGTGTCCTTTCGTTACGGAACCCCGACTTTGATGCCTTAAGTAAGGCTTTATTTTTTCCCATTTTCCTCATTGCCACAACGGTGAGTTTGAACCTTCTCGAAACGCCCATGGGACATGTGGGTGATAGTGGAGGTATCCTTGGCCAATTTTTTTCTTGGATCTTTTCCTATCTATTTGGGGAAACAGGTCGAGTGCTTGTTGTCTTTTTTCTGTATTTGTACTTTGCTGTGATTTGGTTAGAAGACGGGGCTTGGTCTTATACATTTTCTACCATCCATTCCGTTTCTGAAAAACTCTACCACCTAATGGGAGGAAGGCGAGATTTGCCACATTTTAAACTTCCTTCCTTTATGGAATCGGCGGTCTCCACACGCCGTGCCCCTGTGAACGAAGTGAGACAAAAGGATTGGTTTCAAATCCAAACAGAAGGGGAATCAAAAGATGACCTCGCTCGTCATTTTTGGAATGTCGTGGCAAATGAAACAGGAAAGGGATATCGTTTCCAGAATGATTTTCCTCCTTCCTCTCGTACTATGGAAGAGGACAATCACTCATTCCAAAATTCGTTAACACACCCATCCAAAGAAAAACCAAAATCGCAAACAGTGGTTTTCCAGAATGCCAAACTGTTTGAAGGATTTTTTGATGCGTCAGGAAATGTTTTTCGTTTCCAAAAACAAAGGCCAACACAACACACCGAATCAAATCGTAATCTGAAATCACAACCAAAGTTACATGTTGTCGATAAACGGGAGTTAAGTGAGATTGAAGAAATTAATTCTCCTGACACCCAAAATTTAGAAGCCATACGTGAATCCAAAATCCTCTTCCAGTTCCCAGAAGCAAAATGGAAACCAAAATTGGACAAGGAAATTTCACTCGAAGGTTTAGAACTTCCCAAATTAGAACCAATGAGACATGGATTCGGGGACCAGTTACCTCTGACCAATACAAGTCGATTCGGAAAAAACGAAACTCGAGACGTCGGGTTTGGTGTTTCTCATTTTGATGAAAACACGGAAGAGGGCAATTGGGATGAAGACGAGACTCATGAATCGATGGAAGCTAGTGGACATTGGGAAGAGTCTGAGTCATTGGAAGAGGATGACGAAAATCTTTCTACCCGAGAGAACAAAACTCAATCTCTTACCATTCCGATTCCTGAATCGGTTCGATTGTCTCTTGTAGAAGAAACGGGTTTAGAAACAGAAGAATGGGATGAAACAGGTGATTCGGAACCATCATTTTCTCTTTCCGAAGGAGAATTGGAAGAAGAAACGTTAGAAACCTTGGTTGTCGAGGAATCTTCACCTCTTGTTCCTTCCAATTTGAGTGCGGGAAATTTTGGTAAGAAAAAACAACCTCCGAAGGAAACTAAAACCGAACAAGAACTGATGTTTGGTTCGATGGTGCCAAAACCAAAATTGAAAAAAGGGAAATATTATATTTCTCCAAGACTGCTTGCGTCCCACCAAGTCCCTGTTGCCAATATTCTAAAAAATGATTCGGAACTTGACCTCATCGCTAAAAAAATCGAAGAGTCAACGGGTCACTTTGGAATTGAATCCAAGGTGATTACCAAAGAACGAGGACCCATCATCACTCGTTACGAAATTACGATCCCGAATGGTATCAAACTCAACCGAATTGTGTCTTTGTCAGATGAGATCAGGGCTTACCTCGAAGTGAAAAACATCCGGATTGTAGCACCTATCCCTGGTAAGGCGTCCATCGGAATCGAAGTTCCGAACCGTGTTAGAGAAGATGTGTTTTTATCAGAGATTTTAAAAGACACTATCCTCCAACACAAAACAAAAGACCTTTCCATTTGTATCGGAAAGGATATTTCGGGAAAACTTGTGATGATCGATATCGCAAAACTCCCTCACTTACTTGTCGCAGGAACCACTGGATCTGGTAAGTCGGTGAGTATCAATGCGATGATCACAAGCCTTATCTGCACTCGTTCCCCAGAAGAAGTAAGGTTCATTATGATCGATCCAAAGATGGTGGAGATGACTCTTTATGAAGGGATCCCTCATCTACTCATGCCTGTGATCACCGATCCGAAAAAAGCAACGAAGGCACTTTCCTGGGCGATCCAAGAAATGGAGAGTCGGTACCAAATGATCTCCCAATTGAAAAGTAGGGACTTTAAAAGTTTTAATGAAAAAGTAGAGGAATATGCCCATGCCAAAGGTTTCCAAAAACTCCCTTACATTGTGATTTTCATTGATGAGCTTGCAGACCTTATGATGGTTTCCGGTAAGGATTTGGAAGAACAGATCCAACGGATTTCCCAAAAAGCGAGGGCGGTTGGAATCCACTTGGTGATGGCAACCCAAAGGCCATCCGTGGATGTGATCACCGGGGTCATCAAAGCAAACTGCCCAGCAAGGGTGGCCTTCCAGGTGGCACAAAAAACAGATTCTCGCACCATCCTCGATACCAGTGGGGCGGAAACCCTCCTGGGAAAAGGGGACTTTTTGTACCGTTCGCCTACATCGAGTGACCTCATGCGGATCCAAGCTCCTTATATTGAAGAGAAAGAAATTGATTCCATTGTGGAAGAGGCCAAAAAACAAGGGGCCCCAGCCTATGTGGAGATGAACTGGGATGATGAAACGAATATTGAAATGGCCTCTGACGAGGACGAAGAATTATTCGAAGAGGCTTGGAATATTGTTGTGACTGAGAAAAAAGCCAGTGCCAGTTATTTGCAACGTAGGATGAGGATTGGTTACAACAAAGCGGCAAGGCTAATGGAACTCATGGAAATGAGGGGTTATGTTTCTCCGCAAGTCGGGGCAAAACCTCGGGAAATCTTACGTTCAGCGTAAATCATCGACAAGAGAAGTTTGTCTGAAAAACTGGGAATCTATGAAAGTATGGATCGGATTTTTGTTACTTGTTTTGGGAGTTTCTTTGGAGGCCCAAACAAGTCCGGCTCACAATTGGCATTCACCTTCCGAAGTTGTCAAAAAGATCAAAAAAAACTTCAGCGAAATCAATTCGTATTCCGCTGATTTTCTCATCAAAACGGAAGACAACAAAAAAGAAAAACAAATGCGCGGGAAATGTTTTTACAAACGCCCTGGAAAAATTCGTTATAATTTTGTCGAACCAGAAGGGGACGAAATTGTTTCCGATGGAAAAACTCTCCATATCTTTATCAAACGGTTAGGTGCTGTGGGAAAACAAGACCTTACACTCGATCGTAAAAATTCCTCAGGTCCCATCTTTACCACAAACAGTCCTGATGGACTCAACCGTCTCTTTCGTAAATACCATTATAAATTTGATACCATTGAACAACCGCGTTCTATGGGTGATGCTACAAAATACTTTGTCCTCGATTTAGACCAAAGGGAAAAAATTGGTGGGTTCGAAAAGATGAAACTTTTTGTGGATTCAGAATCTTACCTCATCAAAAAAGCAGTCGCAACAGATGGTCGTGGCAAAGTAACAACGATTTCATTTTCAAACATTAATTTTTCGGAAGATATCCAAGATGGTGTTTTCAATTTTCATATGAGCGGGAACGCGAAGATTGTCAACAACCCACTTGTCTCTGAGAACTAAACCTAAGAGGAGTTCATTTTGAATACAAAACGTGTTGGTCAAATCCTAAGAGAAGCAAGAGAAGACAAAAAACTTTCTGTGAAAGATGTCGCAAAAGAAACAAACATTGCGGCAAAATACATCATCGCATTAGAAACAGAAGATTATTCTCAGTTCCCAGCAGAAACGTTTGCCCTTGGTTTTTTAAAGAACTATGCAAGTTACCTAAAACTCGATACAGCGATGTTACTCAATTTGTATCGTGGGGAACAAATCGAAGAATCACAAGCACCTCTCGAAGAACTCACTCGTCCCACAACCACTCCGTTTAGTTTAGATCGTAATAAGATCATAAGTCTTGTTTCTCTCTTTTTGTTCGTGATCTCGGCTTATATCATCTACATTAGTTTTGAAGACTCTGGTTCGGTTTCTATGGATGAGGAAAATACAGAAGTAAGCCAAAGTGTTGAGCCTACAAGTAGTTCTGATATTCCTTCCGGTATCAACTTTGTGAGCCAAAGTGTTCCTGAAAATGCAAGTGTGCCTTTTATCCTCACAGAAGATCGTGGTGTGAGTTTCAGTGTGAACAACCAACAGTGTAAGATGTTCATCAGAGGTGTTTCCAATGGAAAAGCAAACCTAGGATTTAATATTTTTCCTGAAAAAAATGTGTATTTTTTCCAAACAGCGGAAGGGGAAGAAACCATTCTTTCTTATAAAATTGAAGAGCTTGCATCGCTACGTCGTGACATCCGTGTGGTGACCCAAGCAGTTACTGAAAAATCGGCAAAAGTCCTTGTGACCTTAAAAGAAGAAAGAGAAGGGGTCGCTGTGAAATCTCCTGTGGGAGATGTTCCGATCCAAGTGACATTATTTTTCTCGAAACCAAGTTACGTTGAGTTCGTGTTAGATGGTCAAATGGGCGAACGTGGTCTTGTTTCTGCGGGAGAAGTAAAACACTTAGAAGCTCGTGACAGACTTGAGATCAAAGTAGGGGACGGTGGAGCCGTGGAGATGGTACAAAACGGAAAGGAACGAGTGGTCCTTGGAAAACCAGGCAAACTTGTGAAAAAAATCTTTATCCGCAAAGCAAATCCATATGACTCCACTCAGTCCATCATTGGAGAGTTAGGCGAATAATGCCAAAGTCCAAAGACCAAACGGAAGAAACACCAAAGTCGTTTTTTATTACGACTCTTGGTTGTCCCAAAAACACTGTCGATTCCATGGCCATGCACCAGTCCTTACTCAAAGAAGGGCTCCTTCCAGCTGCTGACCCTGAAGCCAGTGACTTCCATTTGGTAAATACTTGTACGTTTATCCAAGATGCCACTAAGGAAACCATCCAAACCATCCTTGATTCCATCGATATTAAGAAAAAGAACAAACAGAAGTTAGTTGTGGTGGGTTGTTTTGCAGAAAGGGCAGGAAAAGAAATTTCCGCCGACCTTCCTGAAGTGGATTTACATTTCGGAACAGGTAAGTATGACAAAGCAGGTGAAATTTTACGTTCCCATTTCCCTCTCGATTTTAAAGACCTAACTGAATTCAACGAAGACCTTCTGGAAAGACTCAAAACTTCAAAAGGCATCGAAAATTATTCGAAACCTTATTCGTATGTAAAAATCTCAGACGGGTGTAACCGTGGTTGCCATTTTTGTATCATTCCCAATTTACGTGGGAAATATAGAGACACAGAAATTACAGATGTCCTAGAACAAACAAGGCTTGCAGTCAAAGCAGGTTCCAAAGAGATCTGCCTTGTTTCCCAAGACACAGTTTTTTATGGAAAGGACACAGACAAACTCATGGATTTGGTTCGTTCTGTGGCAGCTGTGGATGGACTTGAGATCTTACGACTTCTCTATTTATACCCTGATAAAAAAACAGAAAAGTTACTCGATTTGTACAGAGAAATTCCTAAAATTGCTCCGTATTTGGAAAGTCCCTTACAACATGTTTCCAAATCCGTTTTGAAATCCATGAACCGCACTGGTGATTATGAATTCTTTAAATCCTTATTCCAAAAAGCAAGGGACATCCGCCCTGATTTAGAAATCCGAACTTCGTTTATTTTAGGTTTTCCTGGCGAAACGATGGAAGATGTCGAAGAGATCATTCGGTTTGTGGAAGATGTAAAACCAGAAAAGGTGAATCTTTTTCCTTATTCTCCACAAGATGGTACAAAAGGAGCCACCATGGAGGGACAATTGAAAGACAAAGAAATTGCCCGCCGAGTGAACCTTGTGAGGGAAGCCTACCTTGGAACCTTAAAAACCATCCACCAAAACCGAATTGGAAAAATATACCCATGTGTCGTAGATGAAGTGTTAGACGAAGGCGCGATTGTACGTCGCTTGCAAGATGCACCTGAAATTGATGAAGTGGTGTATGTGGATGCTTCCAATTTAAAAGTTGGTCAGTATGGTAAAGTGCGAGTGGATTCTTTTTATGAACTCGATATGTCAGGGACTTGGGTGGAATAGTGGAAGATTGGAAAACCATTGCCAATATCCCTAATTTACTAACCGTACTACGTGTATTGGCATTACCGTTTTTTATCTTTGCCTTATTCCAAAAGGAATGGGAATACCAAATTTTTGCCTTTGTACTTTTTGCACTCGCATCACTCACCGATTTAGTGGATGGTTATCTTGCTAGAAAATGGAACCAACAAACTGAGTTTGGAAAATTCCTAGATCCACTCGCTGATAAATTTTTAGTCATTGGTTGTTTTGTTACTTTTTTATTCATCCATGAACCCATAGAAGTTTGGATGGTTGTCCTCATTGTTGGTAGGGATATGCTCATCACCTTCCTTCGTTACATTGCGGTTCGTTCTGGTAATAGTTTGCGAACAACAATGATGGGAAAGGTAAAAACGGCATTCCAGATGGGAGCCATCCTCATCATTCTCGTGGTTTTTATGCTCATCTCTGGAAAACGCCGGGCGATGATCAATGAAACTTATGCCATGGGAAAACTCGCAGGGTATTCAACTTTCGAAGTGGCGTCCCAGCATGCTAATGAGTTTTATACTTTGGTTAAAACCTCTGAAAGTATCAGTTGGAAAGATATTTTTGATTCCATTGCTTCGTTTGTTCCTTATTTTGGAATGTTATTTACCACTTTTATCACTGTGATTTCAGGACTACGGTATATCATTACCAATTATCAATTGTTAACCTTTTCCAATCTCAAAAGGATATTTTATGACCGCTCTCACAAGTAAGGAAATCCTCGGCCAAGTGGTGTCTGGACACCATTTGGTGGATACCCATGCAGAATACTTTTTAAATGAAGTGATGGATGGTAAAGTGACAGAACCAGTCCTTGCTTCCTTTCTCACTGCCATGAAAATGAAAGGGGAAACAACGGACGAACTGTACGGATTTGTTCGTGCAATGCAGAATCATGCCATCAAACCTAAAACAAATTTTGGTTTCGATTTTTTAGATACCTGTGGGACTGGTGGGGATGGAAAGGGAACACTCAACGTTTCCACTTTATCGGCCCTCACTCTGGCAAGCCTTGGCCACAAAGTGGCAAAACATGGAAACCGATCCGTTTCTTCCCTTTCCGGAAGTTCAGATATCCTTTCCAAACTTGGTTATCCCTTAGAACGAACTCATGGGGAATGTGAAGCGGAGTTTGTGCGCACTGGTTTTGTGTTTTTGTTTGCACCATCCTGGCACCCGGCGATGAAATATGCGGGTCCCGTAAGGACAGCACTAGGTTTTCGAACATTTTTTAATTTGATAGGGCCACTTTCCAATCCCTTTTCCCCCACACACCAAATTGTGGGAGTGTATGACCGTTCTTTGTGTTTGCCGATGGTGGAAATATTGGCAAAATTAGGGGCAAAAGGGGCACTCGTTTGCCATTCCAGGGATGGGCTCGATGAGTTTTCCATTTTTGAACCAACGGATTATGCTTATTTTGATGGAAAGACCACAACAGAACTCAGTTTTGATCCGAAAGAACTCCGTTTGGAGGTTAGTGAATTGGATCGAAATACAGTGTTCTCTTCTTCCAAAGAGGGGGCAGAGGCACTGTTTCGCGCTGTCCTTGACCCACAAGCAGCAACGGGTGGAACGGCGATGGTGGCACTGAACGTCGGAGTGTCTTTATTTTTACTCGGTGAAGTGAAAGACATTCCGACTGGTTATCAGATTGCCAAAGATGCATTATTATCGAAAAAAGTTCTCCGATTCACTCGTGAAACATTGAATTTAACATAAGGCCTGTAAACATTGGATAAATAGCTATGCTCAATTTAAATTTTCTCACATCCCAATTCCTAATCCTTGCCCAAGAAGAAGGAGCTAAGTCTTCTCTTCAGTCGCTCATTATCATTCCGATCATGCTCGTCGCGATGTACTTTCTTGTGATCCTTCCTAACAAAAAGGAAGAGAAAAAAAGAAAAGAAATGATCACGAACCTCCAGAAAGGTGATACTGTTGTGACAAGCAGTGGCCTTCACGGTAAAATTGTAGAATTCAAAGACAATAATGAAACAGTTGTTTTGAATGTGGCAGCGAATACAAATGTAACATTTGATACTAGCGCTATCCTCAAGAAAAAAGCATAAGATGAAATCATTCTTCTCCCTATTACTGCTTCTCGTTTTGACAACTTCCCTCTTATCACAAGAGGGTTTGGATTTTTTGGATAAGGTGAATGATAAACCTAAAACTTCCACTAAACCCAAGGAAGATTCAGTCCAAACGACATCCAAAAAACAATCAACTGTTGTAACACAGACTGGAACCACAACAGGGAAGAAGAAAAAATCCAAAAAGAAATCAAAACAAAACCAACTGGCTACCGAAACCCTTCCACAAAACAACAATTTGGTGTCGAATCAGAATGGTAACCCTGTTGTAGTTGAAAAAACTTTGAATCCAGTGGAAAAACAACCACTTGTGACCGAAGAGGAAGAAGTTGTAACCAATGCAAATTGGTTAGATCCACAAGTTTCTGTGGAACCAACAGGCCTTCCAGGTTTTGCCACAGACTTAAAATTAGCAAATTCTGAAGTTACGAATGTCGGTTCTGAATCAACTGTAAACAAAGATTCAGGAAAATCGTTCTTTAACTTTTCTGATTTTTTTGCGAAATACAAAAAAGCAATGATGATCCTTGGAATTATCATTCTATTTGCTTTTTATAGACTTAGATCCGCACGTCCAGGCTCTAGCAGCCGTTCATATAGAAGATAAAATTTTTAGGAGCAAACCAACTTGCAATCGTATCGACTCTTACTTCTACCGTTTTTCATATTAGTGGTATCCTTTACCATTTTATACCCAAACTTTGCCGACCGTACTTTAAAAGTGGTTGTAAGAGAGGATGTGTATTCACTTCCTGAAGCAGAGCAAAAGACGCTTGTTAGTGGGCTTTTTGATCGTTGGGAAAAAGATTATGGAAAAAGTTCTGGTTGGACAATCGAACCAAAAGGAACACTCCCTCCTAAAGAAAATCCTTTTTATATAGTAAAGGGACGATTTATCACATCTGCAAAAATAAACCAAATTTCTCAAGAAAACCAAAGTCTGGTGAATGAATCCAAAAACAAATTGGAACCAACATGGATTGAAAACATGATCCGTGGTGGAAAATCTTTGTCCATCAAACTTGGTCTCGATTTACAAGGTGGTATGCGAGTTGTATTAAAAGGGGATTTTGAGGATTACACTTCCAAACTTCGTGACCTTTATGCAAAAGAAATTGCTGAATTAAATCTTACATTGAACAACCAAGCGGCAAAACCGGAAGAGAAAGAAAAAGCAAAAAATCGATTATCTGAAATTGAATCTAGTTTTGATTTATCTCCGATGCGAAAGATCGTTGAGTTAGAAAAAGCAAAGATGATCATTGATAATCGTCTCACAACTCAAAACTTAACAGAACCACAAGTTAGGATCCAAAAAGAACAAGATGCAATTGAGGTTTCCCTTCCTGGTGTTTCGAACTCTGCTGCGATTTTAGAAATTTTACAAAACACGGAAACTGTTGAATACCGCTTAGAAGAACCAAATCCATTTACATTCAAATCTCAAATTGCTGAAAACGAGAGACGAATGATGGATCTTGGACAAAGGGAAAAAACTGACATTTATGTATTCCAAGAACTTGTAAAAAACAAAGCAGGTAAAAAAGCCCAAGATGAGTTTTTGGCAGAACTAGAAAGAAAATACAATATTCCAAAAGACTACAAAGTGTATGCGATGTGGGCTCGTGGGAATTCGGCTAAGTCAACTTTACTCCCTAGAAGTTTTGTGGTATTGGAACGTAAAATTGCTCTTTCTGGGAATGATATGACCAATGCACAACCATCTTATAACTCCAATTCATATGGATGGATGGTAAGTTTTACTCTAACACCGAATGGTGCTGAGAAATTTTTTGACCTAACTTCTGAAAACCGAGGTCGTAACCTAGCGATTGTTTGGGGTGACAAAGTGATCTCCAATCCAGTGATCAATGATCCTATTGCGGGTGGGCGTGCAGAAATTTCTGGCAGTTTTTCGGAACAAGAAGCCATTCGATTGGCAAACGTGATTTCAGAAGGTGCTCTTCCGATTCCTCTTTCCGTTTTAGAAATGCGTTTTATTGGACCAACTCTTGGGATTGAATCCATTGAAGTCGGTGTAAAAGCGGTTGCGATTGGATTTTTCTTAGTGATGGTTTATATGATCTTCTACTACCGGTTAGGTGGGTTTATTGCTGATCTTTCCTTACTTGTGAATATCATCATCCTTGCGGCTCTATTAACTCTCATGGATTTTACTCTTACCCTTCCTGGGATTGCGGGGATTATCTTAACAGCTGGTATGGCTGTAGATGCAAACGTAATCATTTATGAAAGGATACGGGAAGAAATCGAAGAAGGAAGGGCATTGTCCATTGCTGTCACGAGGGGTTTTGAAAATGCCTTCTGGACCATTATGGATGCAAACGTTACAACCCTCATTGCAGGAATTCTAATGATCCGACTTGGAAATGGACCTATCAAAGGTTTTGCGATCACACTTTGTTGGGGAATTGTAACAACACTTTTCACATCCTTATTTTTATCTCGTTTGTTTATGGAACTTTCTGTGAACCGAATGGGAATTCACCACTTGAACTTAAGACCTTTTTTCTTTGGAAAAAAAGAGGGTAAACATGCGTAATATCAATTTCACGAAGTACAAATACTTCACTCTTAGTCTTTCTTTTTTAGCAATTGTATTCGGTTTTGTTGTGACATTTTCGAAATACGGTGGGTTTGCTCACTCCCTCGATTTTAATGGGGGACTTCGAACAGTTGTAGAACTACCGAAAGACAAAACAAGAACGGATCTTGAAACCTATTTCCAATCCAAACAAATTGAAGCAGTTGTGATTTTACTCGAAAAGGAAAAGAATATTTACCAATTAGATATTGGTCTAGGATCACTTCCTACCATCGAGACCCTTTACAAAGAAATCCCAGAAGACAAAAGAGAATCTTCTACGTCAGCGATTGACAGATTTGTTCAACTTTTACGTTTTGAGTTTAACCTTCCCAAAGAAAAAGTTCTTTCTGCTGACCAAGTGGGTGCCGTAGTGGGTGGTGAATTAACAGAAGTTGGAATCACCTTACTCTTAACGACACTTGCTATCATTCTATTGTATTTGAGCATACGATCGCAGTTTAAATTTGCCCTTGCATCGGCTATCGCACTTGTTCATGATATTTTGATGACACTTGCGCTTATTGGATTTTTGCAAATCAAACCAAGTGTACCAATCATTGCAGCACTTCTTACGTTACTTGGGTACTCCATTAATGATAAAATTGTGGTGTTTGATAGGATTCGTGAGAATGCACATGGAAAAGATAATTTAGCTCTTTCCAATATAATCAATGTTTCCATTGCGCAAACACTTGGTAGAACCATCAATACATCGTTTACAACAATGATTTCTGTTGTGGCTATTATCGTTGGTGGAGCAGCAGAATTATATGACTTTGCGTTTGTATTATTATTTGGTGTAATTGTTGGAACTTATTCCTCAATTTACATTGCAGCACCTATTTCTGAGATTTATGACAGGCTCAGGAAGAAAAAATTCGCTTAACCCAAATTAGATGGATGTAGGGAAAAAGAAGGAACTTTATTCTCTACATTCCTTACTCGGGTTTCTTGGCATGGGCAAAACGGGTGGAAACCCCCCTGTCTCAGCAGTTCTTACCAATGGAAAGGGGGATGTGTTAGAAAAAGCACATACCAAAGAATTTGGTGGAAACCACGCGGAACGAGAACTTTTCTCACTCTTTGAAAAGAAACATACCCGATCCTTAACCAAACCAAATTTAATTCTTTCTGATTCCATTCTATCAGTTAGTCTAGAACCTTGTACTCATTTTGGTAAAACACCACCTTGTCGAGATTTGGTGTTAGAATACCAACCCAAAGAATTACTTCTGGGATGGAAGGACCCAAATCCACTCATAACATCTGGAGATTGGTCTTCTTATCAAAAAAAGGGAATACAAGTTCGATTGGATCCTGTTCTTGCGAATACGTCCTTACCATTTTTACAAGGGTTTCTCAAACGAATGAAAACTGGATCTCCATGGGTATGGATCAAAGTTGCCACTTCGAAAGAAGGTAATTATACGAGTTCTGATTATCAAAAAGAAAGAATCAGTGGCGAAGACTCAGACTTATATTTGCAAATGTTACGTGGGAAATTTGATGCTGTGGCTGTAGGTCCCAATACAACCAAAATTGACGAACCATCGTTACACTTTCGGATCACTGACTCTATGATTGAGAAGGTTGGAATTCCCAAACGTATCACAAGTCTGATTCCTTTTTTTGACGCTGCTACGAATTTGTTTTCTGCACTCACACAGTGGGGGAAAGAATCTGTTGCGACTCACCAATTAGAAGAAGAAAAATACCAACCCTACCGTGTCTTTGTGTTGGACTCGAAAACCCTTCCCAATGAATCGTTTTGGAAAAAACAAGAAGAACTTACCGAACGGTATGGAAAAAAACTTTGTCTTTTTTTCCTACTGAATACTGAGTTTGGTGTGAGTCATGTTTTACCAGATCCCATCAAAACAAAAATCGAAACCCTTTCTCTCCATCCTGTATTTCCAATCAATAAATCCGATGGGAATTTGTTTTTACAAACATTGGGTAAAATTGGCATTAATACTGTGTTATGTGAGGCAGGAAGTTTTTTCCCGAATTTTTTAGAGAATGAACTTACCGATGAAGATTGTATTTTGGAGATACGAAATATGGAAAAATCAATTCCCGATGGAATTCCGTTTTTGTACCATAATGAACCAATTCATTCTGAATTTTCGATTGGTTCCAATTCTATTTTCATTCGGAAACTAAAAAGGAGAATTTAAACTATGTTTACAGGCCTTGTTGAAACTCTTGGAAAAGTCATCCAAATTGAACCCATTGATTCAGGGATTCAATTTACAGTTGTTACAGAATGGGAAAATCCCGATCTAAAATTAGGTGATTCCATTGCAATCAATGGTGCCTGTATGACGGTTACCAAATTTTCTAATTTGGGAAATATTTTTCAATTTTATGCTTCATTTAAATCTTTGGAACTTACCAACTTATCGAGATTAGGGGAAGGGTCTGTTGTCAATCTGGAACGAGCTATGGCCATGGGACAACGGTTTGGTGGTCATATGGTCCAAGGTCATGTCGATGGAGTCGCAAAAATTACCAGTCGAAAACAAATTGAAAATGAAGTGGAAGAGTTTTGGGTGGAAATCCCGAAAGACCTTCTCCGTTTTTTTGTGAAAAAAGGGTCTGTCACATTAGATGGAATCAGCTTAACTGTTGTAGATGTAGTAGATGGCAAAATCCAACTCATCCTCATTCCAGAGACCATGCAAAAAACAAATGCTAAGTTTTGGAAAGTGGATGGAAAACTCAACGTGGAAGTGGATGTTCTTGCCAAATACATCGAAAACTATTTGGCAAAAAGAGGGGAATCGGAAGGAAATTAATTTCTTTTTAATAAATCGTCGATGTCAGAATCATCCGAATCCCCATCGACGTATCTCGTTTGAAAATCAGAAGTACTAAGAATTTCAAAAAACATATCTAGTTTTGCCAGTTTGAAAACATTTTGGATCATGGGTTTCATTCCAACGAGGAGGAGTTTTCCTTTTTTGTTTTTTAAGGAATTGAGACTTTTGATGAGAGATCCAATTCCAGAAGAGTCAATGTAATCAAGTCGGCTCATTTCAATCGAAACAAGACTGGGACTGGATTCGATGAGTTTGTTAAAAATCGATTCAAATTCTTCTGTTGACTCAATATCAAACTTACCTGCGATTTCTATCGTTTTGATCTTCCCTGTGGTGTTTAATTTTAGCTCCAAAGCTCCCTCCGATCGAAACATTTAGACAAAAGAAATAGGAAAAATCAATGAATTTCTTTGGGAATCTTCTTTAATTCGGAACGGCTTTCAGAGTTTTAGTATATAGAGGCCTTTCCCCATGATACGTCCGATCGAAGAAGCAATCGAAGAAATCCGCCAAGGCAAAATGATCATCCTCGTCGACTCTGAAGACAGGGAAAATGAAGGAGATTTGGTCTGTGCATCCCAATTTGCAGACAAAGACAAAATCAACTTTATGGCGACCCATGGACGGGGACTCATTTGTGTCCCAATGGAGAGAGAAAGGTTACAGAGCCTGGGTCTTGGCAAAATGGTCGATGATCTATCTCTCGGTGACAAACATGGAACTGCCTTTACTGTTTCTGTTGATGCCAAACAGGGAACAACAACAGGAATCTCTGCACATGATCGAGCAAAAACAGTTGAAGTCTTACTAGATCCAAAAACTAAACCTGATGATTTGATGCGCCCTGGACATTTATTTCCCTTACAGGCTGTGACCGGTGGTGTATTACGTAGAGCTGGTCATACAGAGGCTGCAGTCGACTTGTCTAAGTTAGCTGGTCTTTATCCAAGTGGTGTTATTTGTGAAATTATGAATGATGATGGATCGATGGCAAGAATTCCCGATTTGGAAAAATTTGCCAAAACACATGGTCTGAATATTTATACCATTGAAGACCTGATTCGATACCGTCGTCATAAAGAAAAACTCATTCACTTAGAAGTGGAAGCAAACCTTCCCACAGAATTTGGTGATTTTAAAATCAAAGCATATTCCACTCAAATTGATGATAAAATTCATATGGCACTTGTTAAGGGTGAAATCGATCCAAATAAACCAGTGCTTGTTCGAGTACATAGCGAGTGTTTGACGGGAGATATTTTTTCTTCGCAACGTTGTGATTGTGGTCCTCAACTTCATAATGCCCTTCGAATGATTGAAAAAGAAGGAACAGGTGTCTTACTTTATATGAGACAAGAAGGCCGTGGGATTGGCATCATCAATAAACTCAAAGCATATTCCTTACAAGAGGGAGGCCTCGATACAGTCGAAGCCAATGAAAAATTAGGATTTGCTCCTGACCTTAGGGAATATGGAATTGGAGCACAAATCCTCCGAGATATCGGGGTAAAACAGATGAAACTCATCACGAATAACCCTCGTAAGATTGTGGGACTTGAAGGATACAATTTGCACGTAACAGAAAGGGTACCAATTGAAATTGACCCTGTGGAAGAAAATTCTCGTTATTTACAGACTAAAAAAACGAAATTAGGACATCTCTTAAACCTTCACGGTTGAAATTGATGATAAGGCCCTTTTCCTTATGGAGAGAGCCTTGTTTTTTCCCAATTGTCGTTTTGTTTTACAAATAAAATCCGATCGTGTAATCTCCCAACTCTTCCTTGCCAAAATTCGATTTTGGTAGGGGATACAGAATATCCACCCCAATACTCAGGCATCGGAATTTCCTTTCCTTCCCATTGTTTGGAAAGTGAGACAAACTTTTCTTCTAAATAATCTCTAGATGGCACCACAGAACTTTGGTTTGATGTATGAGCTCCAATTTGGGATTCTCTAGGGCGAACTGCAAAATAACGTTCTGATTCTTCTTTCGGAATTTGACTGGCAATCCCTTCAATCCGGATTTGCCTTTCGAGTTTGGGCCAAAAAAAATTTAATGCCACTCGATTGTTTTCACTGATGTTTTTCCCTTTATCAGAATGGTAGTTCGTGAAAAATTGAAATTCGTTACGGATAAGACCTTTGAGGAGTACAATCCGTACGCTTGGTTGTCCTTCTTTGTTTACCGTGGCTAAACTCATTGCATTAGGTTCTGGTTCTCCCTCTTCTTTTGCTTCAGAAAACCAAAGGGAAAACAGTGTCAGAGGATCAGTTCCTGCTGTGTTTTCTGAAAGAACAGAACGTTGGTAAGATTGGCGCATATGTGCGAGATCATTTATTGGTTCCATAAATCTGAAAATCCTTCCCATTCATAATTGTGAACGATGAGTTTGCAAAAAAAAGTAAAAAAGAGTCCAATCGAAAAATAGAGTCCCATGGGAACCTTCATTCCTTTGAGGGGTTCTCCTTTTTTTCGAAGGAATAAACTAAACATGACTGCTAGTAGATAAGAAGTATTCAAATAAACGATCCAAAAAGGATTCCCTGCAAGGGTCGCAAAAACTGGTGAAAAGAGCACATCCCCGAGGCCAGTTCCCCCACGGAACAATAGATAGATGACAAGATAAAAAACCAAAAAACCAAAGTACACAACCAAATGTTCTTGGCCAATGGATTCACCAAACAAAAGAGAATTGGATAAAAAACCAAATCCCAAAAGGAAGGGTAAGTTTTCATAATCGAGGGATAATTTTTTTGCATCCGTCATCATGGAAATGAGAAGGTGTCCCAATAAAAATAGTAGGCAAATTGTACCAAATAGGGAATCAGAAATGGAATACACAACCACAGCAATGATTCCAAATAAAAATTCAGACAATGGGTAGAGTTTGGGAACCTTTGTATGGCAATGAGTACATTTTCCTTTCGTTAAAAACCATCCTAGAATAGGAACCAAATAGAGTTTGGTTATGGGAGTTTTACATTCGGGGCAGTGGCTAGGTTTTGTGAAGATGACCCGCCAACGATTGAGCCCTTTGAACTCTTTTCTACCTTTTTCATAACAGTAATATAAAATTCGGTCAGCAAGTGTAGCATAAAAACTGGCAAGTGCCCCACCAAACAAAAACAAGATGGTATATGTGGACAATTTCCAAAGGAAAAACCAATTTGTATCTTCAAAAAAATCCACGAATCATACCTAAATCATCGAAAGACTTATGTTTCTTTCGAAAGTTCTTGTAATGCCTTCATTCCCCGTCTCAGTGTTTCCCATTCGGTGGCAAAGGACAGTCTGACAAAGTTTTTGGATTCACAGAAAATAAAACCAGGAACAAGGATTAAGTCTTTTTTGACAGCACGTTTGATGAATTCCTCATCGTCACAAGGCACTTGGAAAAAGGAATAAAAGGCTCCCCCTGATCTTTGGATTGGGTAATGGTCTTTTAAGGATTCGTATACAAAATCACGTTTTTCTTTGTAATCTTGGATGTAAGTTGTCATGTCTGTTTTTAAAGCTTCGATGCCGGCCCACTGTGTGATGGAAGGGGCACACACTACGGTATACTGTTGTAAGGTGGTTAGTGCCTTGATGACTTTGTCTTCGGCAAGGATGGTTGCAAGTCTAAGCCCTGTCATATTATACGTTTTGGAAAAGCCAGTAAGGGTGATGGTTTTTTCATACTCACTTCCAATTGAAAAAAACTTCCCATCATAATCGAAGAGTTCATAAATTTCATCGCTGATGAGGTAGGCTCCCGTGGTTTCCGCTAAATTGGCAAGAGCACGGAGTTGTTCTTTGGATAACACCTTTCCTGTTGGATTGGAAGGATTCGAAAAAATGATGAGTTTGAATTTTCTGTTTTTTAGTGCCTCAACATCGTTTGGTGTGAAGTCTTCCGAAAGAGGGACAACCTTTCCTCCGTAAAATTTAAGCATGGCAGGATACATTAAAAAATAAGGAGAGATCACAAGGCACTCATCTCCCTCGTTGACGAGCGCGTTAAAGATTAAAAAGAGTGCAGAAGAAATTCCAGCAGTCACAAGGATACGATCTTCATGGGCATACTTGATATGGTTTTGGATTCTATATTTTTCGGCCATCGCCGTTTTTAATTCAGGAATTCCTGCTGTGAGGGTGTAAGAAGTTTTTCCTTCAATGGCAGCTTTGTTCATCGCTTCGATGATGTTAGGTGGACAAGGAAAATGAGGCTGACCGATACTCAAATTGATCGGGTTTTGGATGCTCCTTGCAAGTTCGAAAGCTTTACGGATGGGGGAGGAGTCGATCCCATTCATTCTATTGGCAAATTCCATGGAATCATCATGGTTTTTTGGGGAGGTACGGGTCAATAGAATTTGGTTTACACCCTGGAATTGAGTAGAAATCTGAAGGATATGGAATTTGTAACCATCGCCGATGTGAAAGTGCCGGTTCTCCCGCACTCCGAAAAATTTCCCGTTTTCCCTTCTAGCCTTGTTGAAACTGACTCGGTGAAACAAACCTTACAAAAAATCCTCTACCCCATGCTCGAAGGAATGCCTGTCCTCCTTGTAGGAGATGCTGGGGTTGGAAAAAACGCTTTAATCTATTACATCAATTCCCTCCGGAAACAACCGACCCTTCGGTTCAGTTTTAACGAGGACACACTCCCAGAAGATTTGATTGGATCGTATCGAATCCTTCTCGATGGAAAAGGTTTCACTTGGTCGAATGGCCCACTCACAAATGCCCTCTCTGAGGGTTTAAGTTTTGTGGCTGATGAGATGAATCTTTGTGCACCAAACATCATCAAACGATTTTCCTCGGTCTATGAATCCAATTACCTCGACTTACTCGAAGGGAGTGGAGAACGAGTCAAAGGCAAAACTGGATTTTGGTTTATTGGAACCCAAAACCCAAGTGAAGGATTTGAAGGTCGTAAACCCTTGCCTTTTGATATCACCAAACATTTTGCAGTCGTGTATGTAGATCCATATACCCCGGATGAGATGTTCTATATCTTAAAAAAACTTTATCCCATGTTATCGGAAGAGGTTTTGAAACAAATCATTCGTATCAGTATCGAATCAGAAAAACGAATCAAATCAGGTGAAATCGGAAAAGGGGATTTAGAAAAATACCATTTTAATTTACGAACTCTCCAAAAGTATTGTAACCGTTTGGTGTTATTTGGCACCAAAGACAAAACGGTTTCCGTTCGCGAAGCATTGTATCTCTTTGAAGAACCATTTCGTAAAAAAGAAGATCGTGAAAAACAAAGAGAACTTATCGAGTCAGAGTTTGGTGGTTCTGTAAAACTAGTGCCAACCAAAGGTTATGTGCAAAGCTCAACCATATTCTGGAATGACAAAGAAATTAAAACTTGGGACGAAACAAAAACCATCTCTCTACTTTCCAAATACCCAACTCCAGAACCAATCCTACATTTCCTAGACCAAGTGTTTACCGCCATCCAAGCAAAAGAAAACATCCTCATCGAATACAGGGAAGACCAGGACCCACAAGAATTTTTACCTTTATTTACAGAACTCACAGGGATTCAACTTGAATCGGTAATGTTATCCAAAGGGATGCATACTTCTGATGTCGTAGGTGCGTTAAAACCAACAGAAGAGGGAAACATCGAAAGTGTCACTTGGGTGGATGGCCCCCTTACGCGTGCTATCCGAAATGGTCACATCATCCTCATCTCAGGTTTGGAATCTGCAGGTGCGGAACTTGTTGAAAAAATGAATATGTTAACGGATGATGCAAGGTCACTCACTCTTCCACCAGAGTCTGGAGAATACCTTCCCGTCAAACTGACAGAAACCTCTGTGGTATTTGGGATGAAGTCCTTTCGTGCTTCCAAGTCTGTGACAACGATTTCTCGTGCTTTCCGTAACCGTTTTACACCCATTTTATTTCCTGAGTTGGAAGATGTAAAAGTCCTGGAAGAAATTTTGGAATTCTTTTTACCGGAAGGTGTGTTACCAAGGTCTCTTGCTCGTTTTCACCTCAAGGCAAAAGAACTTTCTGAAAAACGCACCATTGGTTCGGCGAACCTCATGCCTTACCGATTTGGAATCGCAAACCTTCTCAAATGGAAAAACCATATTTACCGTTACAACCAAACGGATGTTAAAGACATTGCGATTCGGGGTGGAAAAATTTATTACACGAACCAAATTGCCGATCCGAAGGAACGAAAAGAGTTAGAACGCCTGTTAGAGGGCTTTCTTTCTGGTGTGGAATTGGTTTCAACACTCTTCGAGGAAATCGAAGAGAAAAAAAAAACATTTACCGTTGAATCAGGGCTAAATCGAAAGAATTGGTGGGATCCTGAACTTCACAAACGGGATCCCCTAACAGGTGTTGCTAAAAAATTAAACTCTGGCGAAGAAACGAGACGCGGAATTGAAATCAATACACCCGAAACGGGTGGTGGAACGAAAGAAGGACCTGATGCTTGGTATGGTCAGGACACACAAGGGAACCAAGGCCAGGGCGAACCACAAGGTGGTGGTGGTGCTTGGGGGTATCGTACCGAGGAACTCTACAAACAATTCCTAAAAAAACGACGTCTTCTATGGGATTATTCCATTATGGTGGGTCTCGAAGAATTTAAGTCAGTGTTTGGAAAAGAACTGGAAGAAGTGGAACTCAACTTAGAACAACTCTTTGATCCAGAAATTGACATCCACCGCATGTACAAAAACGAAGGCTCACGTGTGGATGCAAGGAAGTACATCTCTTACAAAAGTGGAAGGGGTGATACCAAAATTTTTGATAAAACCACCATTGAAAAAAATGATGAAAAACTGAAAGGAGTAGAGGTTACCTTCCTCGTTTCCAAATGCCGAAGGATCTTTAACTTTGAGTATTCGATTGCGATGTTATCGGCCCTTCTTGTGAGTTTGCATATCCTAAACGAACATGATATCAAAACAAGTGTTCATACATTTTGTGATATCAAAAACTCAAAAGACACTGTTGATATTTTTAATCTCAAATCAGCAGAAGAAGATTACACTCCTGAGAAGGAAGAGGAAGTATTCAGTGCTCTTTGCAAAAATTGGCAAGGAGATAGCATTCCTGAATTCCAAGTCCTTTCCAATTGTGAACGTTACTTTTCGCCAGATGCCCAAACCAAAATTATTGTGATCCTTTCTGACTTCCGAGGACAACGTGCCAAGACCTACATAGAGGATGAACTTGCTTCTTTTGACACGAGAAAAATGAAAGAAGCTGTACTGAAAAACGAAGAGAAAAATTATGTATTTTTAGGGGTAGGACTTGGTTCTCGTTACATTGCAGAACATGTGTTCCACGACTCACTTCAGATCACGGCTGACAATTTTTATTCGATGCCAAATCTCATTGGGGCAGAAATAGCAAGGCTTGTACAAATCCACCATTCTTTAAGACAATAATCTATATGGGCAAAACCAAAAAAGACGATAAACCACGCGGAACCGATCCTTTAATCAACAAAAAGGCAAAGTTCAATTTCGAACTATTAGATTCGTTCGAAGCAGGTGTTGTACTCACGGGTTCTGAGGTAAAATCTCTTAGGGAAAAAAAAGGAAACCTTACCGATTGTTTTGCGAAGGTAAGGAACGGGGAAGTGTTTTTAGAAAACTTTCAAATCCCTCCTTACAAAAACGGGGGTTATGCGAATCACCCAGAAATTCGCCCTAGAAAACTCCTCCTCAAAGCAAAAGAAATTGAGAAGATAGATCGTTCCATCAAAGAGAAGGGGCTTGTGTTAGTTGCCACACGTTGTTTCTTTAAGAACAATCGTTTGGTTAAGATTGACGTCGCTTTAGCCAAACCAAAAAAATTATACGACAAACGTGACGATATCCAAAAGAAGGAAGCCAAAATCGATATGGAAAGAGCCATGAAGGAACATTTACGCAAATGAAGGGACTTCCCGTCGTTACCATTGTTGGTAGACAAAATGTGGGAAAATCCACATTATTTAATGCCATTCTCCGAGCACAAAGTGCCATCACAGAAAACACAGCGGGTGTAACCAGGGATGTTTTACAAAAGACTGTCGAACGTTCTGAGTTTAAAATTCCTTTTACGTTGTCTGATACACCAGGTCTTGACATTGAAAACATTGATGAAATCTCAAAAGAAATCATTGAGATTGCCTTTGAACACTTACGTAATTCTGATCTCATCCTACATGTGATCGATCACAAAGACTTACGGAAGTATGATCATAAACTCATTGATCTTTTCAAAAAAGATGAAATTCTTAAAAGTAAAAATGTACTAACACTTATCAACAAAGTGGATACAGAACAAGACGAATATGATCTGGAACCATTTTACAAACTGGGGTTAAACGAACTACTTCCGATCTCTGCCCTGGGTCGCAGGAATTTTGATTTACTCTACCAAAAGATTAATTTTTTCCTTCCAGATAAAATCAAAACCCAAGAGGATCCGTATTGCAAAATTGCCATCATCGGAAAACCAAACTCTGGTAAGTCGTCACTACTCAATACCTTCCTTGGTTATAAACGTGCAGTGGTGAGTGATGTCCCTGGCACAACAAGGGATTCTGTTTCCGATCAGTTTTACTTCCAAAACCATAAATTGGAAATCATCGATACGGCGGGGATCAGAAGGAAATCCAAAACAAGCGAAAGTTTGGAATTTTATTCTTACAAACGAACCTTACATAGTTTAGGGGAAGCTGACGTGGTTGTCCTCCTTGTCGATGCCATGAAAGGCCTTGGAGAATTTGACAAAAAGATCTTTGGGGAAATCCAAGAACTCGGTAAACCGATGATTGTCGCAGTGAACAAATGGGACTTGGTTCCTGAAAAAGAATCCAATTCCTGGAAACACTACAAAGACAGAATGGAAGGAAAACTTTCGATTCTAAAAGAACGCCCACTTCTTTCTCTTTCAGCAAAAGAAAAACTCCGTACCCACAAACTCTTAGAGGAAGTGGTTTCCCTCTTTGAAAAGTCCCAAAAAAAGCTCACAACCCGCCAATTAAATGACTGGTTAAGCAAGTGGGGGGGAAAAAATAAGGTACAGAAGGCATCAAACCGACCTCCGAAGGTGTATTACGCCACCCAGGTCTCGCAGATCCCTTTTAAAATATTGTTCTTCGTGAACGACACAAAACTCTTTCCCTCAAATATTTTGAGTTTCTACCGAAAGAGTATTGTAAAGGAATTTGGACTCGACGGCCTTGCGGTTGAGATCGAACTCCGGAACCGAAACGAAGGAAAGGAGGGCAGGGAATGATTCTTGCCGCGATCCTATTCAGTTACCTTTTTGGTGGCATTCCGGTGGGGTTTATCCTTGCCAAACAAGTGCGAGGGATTGACATCCGTGAGCACGGGAGTCGTAATATCGGCGCCACAAATGTCGGCCGAGTGATTGGTTGGAAGTATGGATTTTTAGCTCTGCTTCTTGATGCACTAAAAGGTGCCATCCCTGTCATTTCAGCCTCCTACATTGATTCCCCTTACTCCCTCACAACAACCGAAATCCTTCTTGGATCTGTCGCCATCCTTGGCCATACGTTCACACCCTTTCTCCACTTTCGAGGTGGCAAAGGTGTCGCAACAGCCCTTGGTGTGTACATGACCCTTGTCCCCATTGTAACACTCTGTGCTCTTCTGATCTTTTTTATCGTTTATAAAATCTCTGGATTTGTTTCCCTTGGGTCTATCATCGGAACTCTTTCCATGCCCTTTTGGTATTTTGGTTCTTCTAAAGTATTACCTAGTTCCAACTACCAACCAATCATCTTTTTTGTGTTAGTGGCTACTTTTTTTCTCATCACCTATTCCCATCGGGAAAATATCAAACGTCTCATTTCAGGTAAGGAACTGAGAGCTTCCCAATATGCAAAATGAAAGGGAATCTACACTCTCGCAGAAAGAAAAACTCTTTCTCATCACTAAGTTTGTAGAAGACCACCCAGAGGCGGAAATCCAAGACTTCTACAAATGGTTGTATTATGGTGAGTTTGGAATGGAAGAATCCACACTCATCATGACAGGAAAACTTTCGATCCCTGAACTTCACTTAGTCCTTAATGAAATTAAAAAAGAAGAAGAACAAAATGTAGAATCAGAACTTGTTTGGGAACCCGTTGGTCTTGCCGCTAGGTATGTAAAAGTATACCTCACAAAGTATTACCATATGGATTGCCCCGTCAAACGGATTGTGAATTTACTCGAACGTTCCCCAGCATTCCGCGGGGCAAGGATGAGTTTCAAATTGGATTGGAATTTATTAAAAGAAACAGTGCTTGAACTTCGCCCCGAACTCACTCGCCGTGATTTTATTAATTTTGAAGAGCGTATCAATTTCCACCAATTGCCAGCATTACCACATACGGATGGTTATGCGGAAAAAAATCCTTTTGCTTACCGAGTGGTCTCCCAAAAATTATTTTTTGATTATTTCCCAGAGTTTGAAGACAATGCAGTCTTTCATCCTTTTTCTGGAAACGAATCCATCATCGGATAAAGACTTCGTTTCAAATACCGGATCTCTTTACGGATGGACTGGATGAGGATCTGGTTTTTTCGTTTTAAATCCAAATCTTTATGGCGTAATAAATAAATTTCTGTTTTTCGGATGAGCCTCCGTAAATAGGATTCACTTTGCATCCAAATCCAAATTTCAGAATCTTGGAAGGAGGTATCCGAAGTTTCCATCTCAAAAACATTTAGTTTGGATTCGATAAAGGTTAGGTCAGTTTTGATCTTCTGGAAAAGTCCTTCTCCACTTTTGGGAATGGTGCCTTGTGTGGTGATTGTCTCTCGGTCGTTACGATTTTGTTTGGTTTTTTTGGTATCAAATCCTTTCGTGAGGCCTTTTCCTTCATATCTGCCAGCAAAAACTTTGTCTTTCGCTAGTATTCCCGACCAAATTGGATGGTCTCTCCAAGGGTAATGATGATTGGGAACAGAAGTTAACTTGTCTTTGGCGGCCTTAGGAGAAAGTGATGGAATGCCTACAATCTCTGCACCATCTTCATTCACATTCCAGAGTGACATCTCTTTCACACTAGTCGCTGACTCCTCAAACCAGTGACGGTATAAATCGAGAACATAATCCGTTAACACCTCGTTACCGCTACAAGAGGGAACAAAACGAGTTTCGCGTTTTCTGATGATGACTTCATTGATGCGTTCGAGACTGTTTTTTCGACTGACTAAGGTTAACCATTTTTCGTTATGATGGGTACCTGTGGAATGAATTTCACGTCCAGAATACGCAAGGTCCTGACCTAGAAAATAAACACTTCCAAATCCCATAAACCGTAACATGTCAAAGGCGGTGGTTGCCACAGACCCGCCTGATTGGATATCACCTACATCTTGGAATACATGTTCCGCAAGTTCCCCACCTGCTGTCACTTCTCTGACAAGGGATCCTTCCGCATCCACTTGGTATTTTGCAGTCACAGAATGGAAAACAGTTTGGAACATTGGTTCGCGGAGTAGTGTGGGGGAGCTCACAAGGTCGGCAAACAGTGGGATCTCTCTCAGTGACTCACCCATAAAATGAAAAAAGGAATTGGTTTGGGCATCGAGTGTGACAACACCGTCTGCTTTGATTCCTGCTTTGATGAGTACTTTCAATGAAGTATCACAAGATAGAATGAAAACTTTGTCTCTTACTTCCTGTAACCAAGAAAGGTTCTTTCGTAAGCTTGGACCAGCTGACACCAGTACAGCGGTGAGGCCTTTGAATTTATCTCGTAAAAACGAAATTGGAAATTTGATTGGAGGGGAGTTTTCTGCATGAACTAAATTATAAACACTGTTTTTGATCCATAACCGTTCAAACTCAAACTTGGTGAGTAGGTCGCTCATCTTGGCAGAAAAAACAGTTTGTGTTTTGTCTTCTAATTCTTTGTAAATGGGATTTCGATTTGTGTCTGTGGGGTTGCGAATGATCTTCAGTCCACTCACTCGTTCAATGGGAAGGGATTCTAAGTAATTAAAAAATAAAGGATAAAAGAGTTCTCCCGAAAACAAATGCCTTCCTGGCACTTGTAAAATTGGTTTTAAGAAAGTATCCCATAAGATTGGAACAAGAGTTTCCTCTTCTCCCACAAAAATTACAATTTGTCCCGGGTTTAGTTTCTCATTAACGTTCGTTAAAAGGTGTGGGTTCCCGAGTCCAAATAGTATGACTATATCAGTCGCTTTTAAAGAATAGGTTTCGAGTAGCCGTATTGCTTGGGTTAGGGGGGAGAAGGAAGAAGAGAGTGGGTTCCCATCTAATGAGACATAATATTCTCCTTCCTTCTTTGCCGAAGCCAATTCCCACTTGTGATCGGACACAAAGTTTTTGAAATAATTTTGTAAGTAGGGCTTCCGTTCAAAAATTTCACTGGAAATCGGATCGATCATTTGGGACATAATACTATCTAAGGTTTTTTCTTATGTCTCTCAGGGTCTGTCAACTGGGAAACAAGGAAATCAAACGGCAAAACAGATATGCATTTAAAAAGCCTAAACATTGTTGGATTCAAAACTTTTGCAGATGAGACCGAGATCAATTTTGATCCAGGGTTTACCGCAGTCGTCGGACCTAATGGTTCGGGAAAATCAAATATTGTCGATTCCGTAAAATGGGTTTTTGGTGAAAAAAGTGCCAAAGGACTCCGCGGCGAAAAAATGGACGATGTTATTTTTCACGGAACAGAGAGTAGGCGAGCCGCTGGCTTTTCCGAAGTGTCCATCTTATTTGATAATGATGACCGCTTTTTTAATATCGATTACCCTTCCGTCAAAATCACTCGTAGGCTTTACCCTGATGGTGAAAATGAATACTACTTAAATGATATCCGTACCACAAGAAAGGACATCGAAAAAACCTTACTCGATACAGGGATTGGTAAATCCAGTTATAGCATTCTAGAACAAGGTCGAGTGGACCAAATCCTCAATTCCAAACCGGAAGAAAGACGTGCTATCTTTGAAGAAGCTGCTGGTGTGAGTCGTTTTAAATTAGACCGTAAAGAAGCGACTAAAAAATTAGAAGACACAAACCAAAACCTACTTCGTATCCACGACATTATGAGTTCCATGCAAAAGGATTTGGAAGTTAAAGAAAAACAATCCGAAAAAGCAGAACAATACTTCAAACTCAAATCTGATTTAGATGAATCCGATAAAAACTTACGTTACCTCAAACTGAGAGACTTCAAACGTAGGATGAAAAAATCGGATGAGGAACTACAAGAAATCCGGGAAAAAAACAAATCGATTTTATCCCTCATCCAGAATGAAACCAATTTGATTTCCGAAAAGGAAACGATCAAGGAAGCAAAAGAAAGAGAGATTGCAGAGATTGATAAAAAATTATTCGATCATCTTTCTAAAAGCCAAATCCAAAAAGAAAAAATCGCAAAAAACAAAACCTTCATCCAAGAATATGAATTACGCATTGGTGAAATCTTATCTTCCTTAGAATTGGAAAACCAAGCCACAATCAAATTGGAAGTGGAAAAAAAGGCAATTGAACTCGAAAACGAACGCCAAAGGGAAATCCAAGCAACTCTCCAAGAAGAAATTACAGAATTAGAATCCAAACGTGTTTCTTTAGAACTTTCCATCAAAGAAGAAGAAAAAGCAATCGAAGAGAAGGAAATTCGCATTGGGGAAAATGAAAAACGACATATCATCCTTCGCGAAAAACAAAAGACAGTCATCCTCGAACTCATCCAAGAGTTAGAAAACAAAAAAAGAGAATCCAAAGAAGGTGAAGAGATTCGAAACCAAAACAAGTTGGAACTAGTCTCTCTTACCAGTGAATTCCAAATCAAATTACAATCGGCACTCCAAGAGTTAGAAGGTTCTAAACTTACGGAAGCAAAAGAAGTTTTAAAAGAAATTCGTTTGGATCTGTATTCTGAAAAACTCACTGATTTCCTCAAAAAAGAAGATGATTTTAGAAACCTTCTGTTTGATAAAGATGGAATCTTATCCAAAAAAGAATCCATCGACCAAGAGATCGAAGATTTAATATTAGAAAACGAAAACCTAACGCGTGGTATTCGAGATAACCAGAGTAATATCATTCTTTTTAGAAACCAATGGGAAGAAACTAGAACTCAAATTGTAGAGTTAGAGAAAAAACTACTCGAATCGAATTCAAGGTTGGAAAACCAACAAAAGGAAATTTCAGTCCTTGAGGAAAGGATAGGTGAAATCCAATTCCGAATCACCAGTGCCAAAGAACAAGAGTCGGTGATCCGAGAGAAAAAGGAAAGTCTTGAAAAGGAAGTTGAGTTCTTAGAAAAGGAAATTGAAGAAGCTTACCAGGAATTCCTTTCGATGAGTCGTATTTTGGAATCAGAAAAGGAAACCTTACAAACTTTAGTGGAAGAAATTTCTGGGATCAAATCGAATATTTCCAAAAACCAAGAAGTATTCCAAAATTTACTTCCACTTCTTTCTGAAAAAGAGCGAACAAGTTCTGCACTAAAAGTACAAATTGATTCCCTAGTGGAAGAGTTGTACAACGATTATTCCTTAACCGATTCAGAGTTAGAAGCTGAAAGGGGAGGTCTAGAGTTGGAACAAAAAGCAGAAGAAAGACGCCTACGTTCTGCCAAATCAGAAATCCAACTACTTGGTTCCATCAACCCACTTGCCATTGAAGAGTATCGCAATATCAAAGAAATTTTCGAACACAATTTAAAACAAAAACAAGACATTGAAAGTTCGAAAAAAGATATCGAAGAAGTTTTAAAACGGATCAATGAAGAGTCAGAAAAACTCTTCCAATTGACCTTTGAAAGGATCAAGGAAAACTTCCAAGAAACATTCTCCACATTGTTTAATGGGGGACGAGCTACTTTAGAACTTACAGAAAAAGAAGACTCTTTGAATTCTGGGGTTGAAATTATGGCAGAACCTCCGGGCAAACATGTTCAAAACTTACGTTTGTTATCTGGTGGTGAAAAATCACTCACGGCGATTGCACTTCTTTTTGCAATTTACATGGTGAAACCAAGTCCATTCTGCTTTTTAGATGAGATTGATGCAGCACTTGATGAAGCAAACAAACTTCGTTTTTGCCAAATCCTTGACCGTTTCAAAGACAAAACTCAATTCATTGTTGTCTCTCACGCACAATCCACGATCTCAAGGGCCAATGCAATATTTGGAGTCACCAATGAAGAACCAGGGATTTCAAAGATCCTTTCGTTACGACTCGATGAAGCAAAATCCTTTTCGAAACAAATTTCCCAAAAGACAGGAACAGAAAATTAATAGCTAAAAAGTGGACAGAGGTAAATTCCTATCCTATCTCTTTGGGATGGGATACCCTCAAGACTTGTTAAAATGAAACAAAGTCGATAGGTATAAAAAAACCTAGGAGAGTGATCCCCTAGGTTTTTTCTTTTGTTTCGAATCTGACGTAAGACAATGGAAATTCTATTTGTTTGCTTGCATCTCTTTCATGATACAAGTAGAGAAGGCTTTACAACTGTCACCTGCAGTGAGGCAACTAGCAATTTTATTGTAGTATTTAGGTCGGTTACAATTGAACTCACAACCTCTGCGGAGAGTTGATTTTTGTTCTTCAGTTGCATTCGGATTCACTTGGACCGAACAATTGTAAAACTTATCACAAGCTTCTTTACACTTAGGAAAATCTGCTGCTTGGATGGATCCAGTGAATAACACTAGAACCAAAATTGAAAACAAACGGTTTGTTTTTTTCATACCTTGTCCTCTCGATCTTTGGTAGCGAAGACGGGAGTCGAACCCGTGACCTCAGGGTTATGAATCCTGTGCTCTAACCATCTGAGCTACCTCGCCCTATAACCTTAGATCGTTTGGTTGAACTAAATCTTTAGTTCTTTTGTCATTTTTTGAATGGATAGGGAATGGTAAACAAAAAAAAGCCCCGACGGTTGCCGGGGCTTTTTCTCTTAGCAAGAGTAAGTAGTGAGGAATTCGTACGGGTGAGGGCGACCTTCCCATGGCCAAATTTCTGTCTCAAACTTATAATGTTGGTAGGTTTGTAAGAAGTTTTCAGTGAAAACATCTCCTTGTTTGAAGATTTCTCTTTGAGCAAGCATCTCTTCCATTGCTTCACGAAGTGTGTGAGGCATTTGGCGGATTCCTTTTTCACGGATCTCATCCAATGAAAGTTCAAAAAGATCTTCTTCACGAGCAGGACCTGGATCAATCTTTTCAGCAACTCCAGCCATACCAGCCATAAGAAGAGAAGCAAACGCCAAATATGGGTTAGCTGTAGAATCTGGGAATCGGAATTCCACACGTTTTGCTTTTTCGCCACTCACAAAAGGAATACGGCAAGAAGCAGAACGGTTTTGTGCAGAGTAAGCTAAGATCGATGGTGCTTCAAAACCAGGGATGAGTCGTTTGTAAGAGTTAGTAGATGCATTTGTGAATGCAGCACACGCTCTTGCATATTTCAGAACTCCACCAACGTAGTTGAATGCGAAGTCAGAAAGACCTTGGTATTTGTCTCCGGCAAAAAGGTTTTTTCCACCTTTCCAAAGAGAGATATGAACGTGCATACCGTTACCGTTATCACCAAAAAGTGGTTTTGGCATGAAGGTAGCAGTTTTTCCGTGTTTATGAGCAACCATCTTAACGATGTATTTTAGTTTTTGAACATTGTCAGCAGCTTCAATGAGTGTTCCAAATTTAACACCAATCTCACCTTGTGCTTGGGCAACTTCGTGGTGAACCACAAACGTTTCCATTCCAATGGCCTCTAATGTTTTTACAAATTCTGCTCTTAAGTCAACTTGAGAGTCAATTGGAGCAACTGGGAAGTAACCACCTTTTGTTCCAGGACGGTGTCCAGAGTTAAAGTTAATTTTTCCTGTGTTGTTTGAACCTGGAATTTCAGAGTGAGTGTTCCAGATCCCTTCGTTTGAATCTAACTCATAGTATTGGCAGTTGATTTCATCACGAACTTTCAAACTATCGAATACGAAAAATTCATTTTCTGGTCCAAAGTATGCAGTATCTGCAATTCCAGATTTGTTCATGAATTCTAATGCTTTTTTCGCGATGGATCTTGGGCATTTTTCATAGTATTGGTTTTTATAGATGTCCCAAACATCACAGAACATAACAAGTGTTTTGTCAGCTGTGAACGGATCTAAAAATGCCGTAGAAATTTCTGGATGTAATTGCATATCGGAAGCATTGATTGGCTGCCAACGAGCAATCGAAGATCCATCAAAAGGAATTCCTTTGAATGTATCTTCATTTACGGAATTCACATAATACGAAACGTGGTGCCACATTCCTTTGATATCCGTAAATCGGAAGTCATAGAAAAGGACTCCATTTTTTTTGGCATACTCAACCACTTCCTTTCCGGAAGTAAATTTTGGGGTTGCGAACTGCATTTGATTCTCCTTCGTTCAGAGGTCGGTCTGATTGTTGTAATCTGTTACCACTTTAAATGCAAGATTTATACCAAGGCATTTCGACCGAAATATAAGGGTTTCGTGGAGTTTCTAAGCAGATTGTTTTGAAATTGGTGCTTAGGCACGAAACAGATTGCGTATTTAAAATGATAAATGCTTAAAATATGTGCATAATACACGGTATCTAAGCCTCCGCCATTCCAATGTATTTTAGGAAAAGGGCATTCCTTGGTCAACGGAATCAGGATTTTTTTTCTTCAAAATTGAAATTTTTTCGAAAACCCTTCAATGTATGTTTTTTTTGTGGCAATCAAAGGATCAAAAGAAACTGTAGAGGACGATGAGCTCTCGCAAACCAGATTTTGGTCGTTTCCAACACTTGGAGAGTTTTATCCACCTTTCGAAAGACGCCATTTGGTGTTATGAACTAGACATCCCAATGCCCATTTCTTTGCCTTTGGAAGAACAGATGGAATACATTTGGAACCATTCTGTGGTGCGGGAATGTAACCTCGCCATGGTGAAGCTGAATGGATTCCGAAGTTTGGAAGAGGTGAATGGTAAATACCTGAAAGAAATTGTTTCTTTAACTAGTATCCATCTCCTCCGTAAGTTCATTGAGAATTCTTACCAATTAGAGGATTACGAATACACAGAAAATACATCCATTTTGCCTCGTGTTTATCTCATCAATTCCCATGGGCAAATTGTCGATGGGCATCTGGTTCGGATTTGGGGCCAACAAATTGAAATTTCCAATATTCGGGAGTCTGAGTCGAAACTTTCGGGTCTTTTGCAGTTTTCCCAAATTGTGACTGAAGTTTCAAAAATGTTTGTTCACACCAAAGCTGAATTTGTTTCCGATGCCATTCAGTTTGCCTTAGAGGAATTGGGAAAGTATTCAAAAGCAGATAGGGTTTTTGTGGCAGAGATCTCTTCTGATAAACAATTTTTATCAGTTAGCCATGAATGGTTAACTGGTGGTGTGCCATCTCTCTTTGAAGTGGGAACAAAACTTCCCATAGCCAAAATGAACCCGGAAAGGTTAGGGGTTCTTGCTGGTGATGGTGTGATTTATATTCCCGATACACGAGCACTGAGTGATGAACCTTGGCATTTACAATTATTTAAATCAGCAGAAGTTCGTTCTATTTTGGTCATTGGATTACGGGATGAAGGGAATTTAATTGGAATCCTTGGTGTGACCACATACCAATCTTTAGGTGATTGGACAAGTGAGACCAAGCAAATGTTAGGTTTGGTTGCAGGATTTGTTTCACAAGGTTTGGTTCGTGCCAAAAACGAAATCAAACTGATGAAAAAGGAAAAAATTCTGCAAAGATTTTATTCTGATGTAAAAGAAGACTTAGCCCTTGCAAAACTTACCCAAGAAGCTTGGGTCGCAAAAGATTTTGGTACGATTCCCAATATAAGAATAGAATCTAGGTTTTTACCTTATGATGAAATTGGGGGAGATTTAATTTTATACGAAAAACCAAAACCGGATTGTATTGATATATTTTTTGGAGACATCTCTGGGCATGGGATTTCCTCTGCTTTGGTTTCAGGTATTGCTGCCGTTTCGTTTAAAAAACATTCATTAGTAGAATCTTCACCTGCTGCCATTTTGGAAGCGATGCACATTGAACTCAAAACGATTATTTTCAAACACCATATCTCTGCCTGTGTGATGCGGATATATCCCTTGGAAAGAAGGATCGAGTTTAGTTTTGCTGGCCATCCACCAGGTGTTTTTTGGAACCAGAAAGACCGTGTGATGAAATTTGTAAAAGATGAAATGTATCCGATATTACTCCTTGATGATTGGAAAGGGAAAAACATTTCAAAAACCTTTGAAAAAGGAGATCGTCTTTTACTTTATTCCGATGGGATTTATGAATTGGAAGAAGAAACAGGCGGTTATATTGGACTTGATGTTTTTTTACAAGAACTCTCTGAGATGATTTCTGTTTCAGAAGATACTGATAGCCTCATCAAAAAGATGATTGCCAATTGCCTGGTGGAAAAGGAACGAATCATTCATGATGATATAGCAGTTTTGTTTTTGGAATTTTAATTCGTTTGGTCGATGAGGTCGAGAGCTTTGGCATCCGCTTCTGGATACTTCGCCAAATACTCCGATACAATTTTCTTTTTGCCATCTAGTCGGTTTAAATGTGTATCAATGATATGACCAAAATCTAATTTTCCAGTCACAATTTCATATCGTTCGGTTTCGATAGTTCCTAAATCCAAATCCACAGGCACTTCATTGGCTTTGTCTGCATATTCTTTTGCTTTTTCCCAATAGGGAATTGCTTCTTTGTAAAAACTCTCTGCCACTGTGAAACTTTCTTTTAGTTCATGAGCAAAGTCGAGGTTGTAAAAGTATACATGGCGTTTGTCAAATTTGGAACCAAGTCGCATATAAGATCGCATGATTTGGATATTGATATGCATAAACATCAAATTTCGATATTTATAGTATTCTTGTTCCGTTTTAGTTTCGCATAATGCGTGTTTTGGATGTCGGAATCGTTTGCCTAGTGCTATTTTTAACCAATAGATATTTTTACGCAGTTCATTATCATTATAATGTTGTTTCAGATTGTACAATTCGTAAAAATCTTCTAAGTATTTAGGTTCCCATTTGTGTAATTTATAAGGAACCCAGTCTGAAAATTTTGTATAGGGTCCGTTTTTTTGGTATTCATAATTGTAATCAATGTCTGTTTCCCAGGCACCTAAAGAAAGCGAAAACAAGGAGATACAAAAAATCCAAATGCTAAAAAATCCTCGTTTCATCAGGATCAAATATCGGAGGATCGTCCAGTTTCCATAAGGAAGAACTGGTTTATTTCAGAGGTTGGACTTCTGCAATCCACTGGTAACCAACCCCTCGGACATTGCGAATGGAATCTTCCCCTAAGGCATCCCGCAACCGAACAATGGCATTATCAATGGTCCTTTCCGTGGGAAAACTGTCTTCTCCCACAATGACATCAAGGATTTCAGAGCGACTGAATACTTTTGCGGGATCACTCAGAAGTAAAGCCAAGAGGGAACAATCACGTTTGGAAAGTAGGATACTGGAACCATCCCTGTTTTTCACTAAAAAGGAATCCAAATGGATTTCTTTCGAATCCATTTGCCATTTTTGACCAAAATGGGGACGAGTGAGGGAAACAACCCTTTCTAAACGGATGAGAAATTCTTTGAGATGGAAAGGTTTGGGGATAAATTCGGCTGCTCCGAGTTCAAACCCACGGAGTCGTTCCTGAGCTCCTGCTTGGGCTGTTAAAAATAAAAAAGGAAGATCCTTTTCTAGAGAAACCATCGTCTCTGCGAGTTCAAATCCATTTCCATCTGGCAGGCGTAAGTCGAGGACAACTAAATCATACAAATTTGGTGCAAAAAGAGTTTCTGCCTCCGAGACGGTTTTTGCCCATTTTACTCGGTAGTTATCTTGTTCTAATCTTTCTTTTAATGTTTCTCCGAGTCCTTCATCATCCTCCACAAGTAAAATCCTTGGTTTCATATGACCTCTCTCACACAAAGTTTGACTTGGAAACCGTACGGACTGTCCGGGAATTCGATTTTACCTTTCATCTTTTCAATTAATTTTTTAACGATATAAAGTCCAATCCCACTCCCGCTCGTATTCGAATGGCGGAGAAACGGTTGGGTGAGGTATTTTTTATTCCCCATAAAACCAGATCCATTGTCTACTAACAGAAAACAAATTCGATCTTTTTCTTGGTCAATGTGAAGTTTGATTTGGTTTGCTTTTCCATGTCGTTTTGCATTTTCAGTCAGATTTTTTAACATGGCAAAAAATGCTTTTTTATCGAGGTGTACTTTTTTTGAGAGAGGGATGGATACTTCCCAAAGCAAATCTGGTTCATGGTGGGAATAGGAATCTTTGATTTCTTGTAAGGTTAACGTTTCTAAGTAAAGAGCTTCTCCTTGCATGAGACTTGCCAGATAAAAGGCATTTCCCATTTGGGATTCAATCCTTAAGTTTTCTTTCCAGATTTTTCCCAATTTTCTTTTCAGTTCTAAATCTTTTGTATCTTCCAATAGGACTTCAACTTGCAGTTGTAAGCTGGCAATTGGAGTTTTCATTTCATGAGTGACTGTAGAGAAAAAATCAGCAATGAGTTTGGAACGTTTGTGGTCTCTGTAGGATAAAACGGCGAGAGTCACACCACCCAGGGTTAACATCGATAAGAAAAATGACCCTTCTAGTTGTAACATCCGATTCACTCGGTTCAGTTCAAACTGTCTTTCTGTGCTAACAGAAATTTCAGAAATGGTTTTGGCTTGGCGAAACCCTAAAATCCACCACCAGACTCCAAGTGACAGAGTGAGGGAGAGCCAGGCCAGGGAAAAAAACATACGAAATTGTGCTGATCCTCTCAATTTTGCCTCTTAAATCAAGATAAGGGTATGGGGAAGGACGACGAGCAAAAAAAGATGTTGTCACCTTGGCCCAACCCGAGAATTTATTTTTAAGGAGAACAACTTTGAACTTCGACGAAATCTCGAAACATCTTGGAAACGACGCGGAATCCCTCCTTGGATTCAAATCACCAAAAATCGCAAAAGAACTCATTCACGTACCTGGTAGCGACTGGGTAGACAGAATTTTTGCACCTTCAGACAGGTCCATCCCTGTTCTCAGAAGCATTCAAACTTTACTCGGTCATGGCCGACTTGGTGGAACTGGATATGTATCCATTCTTCCGGTAGACCAAGGGATTGAACACTCCGCTGGTGCCTCGTTTGCCAAAAACCCAATTTACTTCGATGGCGAAAATATCATCAAACTCGCAATAGAAGGTGGTTGTAATGGTGTGGCTACAACTTTAGGTGTGTTAGGTTCTGTGGCTCGTAAGTATGCTCACAAAATCCCTTTTATTTTAAAGATCAACCACAACGAACTTCTCACTTACCCAAACAAAAGTGAACAAATTTTGTTTGCGACTGTAAAACAAGCCTATGACCAAGGATGTGTTGCCATCGGCGCCACAATCTATTTTGGATCTGCTGATGCTGGTCGTGAAATCGTTGAAATTTCAAAAGTGTTCCAAATGGCACACGAACTTGGAATGGCTACGATCCTTTGGTGTTATATCAGAAACAATGCGTTCAAAAAAGACAAAGATTACCATGTTTCTGCTGACTTAACAGGGCAAGCAAACCATTTAGGAGTCACCATCCAAGCGGATATCATCAAACAAAAGTTACCTGAAAACAATGGTGGTTACAATGTACTCAACCAAGAGTCTTCTTACGGTAAAACTGATAAACGTATTTACTCTGATTTGACTTCTGAGCATCCAATTGACCTCACTCGTTACCAAGTAGCAAATTGTTACATGGGAAGAGCAGGGCTAATTAACTCAGGTGGGGCATCTGGAGAAAATGACTTACAAGAAGCATTAAAAACTGCGGTCATCAATAAACGTGCTGGTGGTATGGGACTCATTTCTGGTAGAAAAGCGTTCCAAAAACCGATGAAAGAAGGTGTATCACTATTACACGCAATCCAAGACGTTTATCTTTCAAAAGAAATCACAGTTGCTTAATGTAAAACATTGGGCTCATTGATTCCAATCAAACAAAGAAGGGCAGGGGTACTTGTATCTCTGTCCTCAATTGTTTCTAGGCATTCATTCGAATGTGGAGACATCTATAGTTTATACCCACTTTGTGACTGGGCAAAGGACATTGGATTTAGTATCATCCAATTATTACCACTCAATGATACTGGTTATGGTTATTCACCTTATAGTGCCATTTCAGCTTTTGCAATTGATCCATTATACATATCTTTATACAAACTTGGTTTGCCTTACAAATCACGTAAAAACCAAATCGTAAACTTACAAAACAATCCTATTAGAGTACGAGATTTAAAAATAAAATACCTAAGAGAATTTTATCTTTCTCATCAAAAAGAGTCTATGAGAGATGCTCTTAACTTTTTAGAAAAACAACCTTGGTGTTATTCATATGTTTCGTTTCGGGTATTGTATGAAACATACGAAGGAAAAAATTGGTGGGAATGGCCAAAAGAATTCCAAGATCCATACAATGCAAAGGACAAAGTGTTCACAGAACAAAGAGAAGAAGCATCGTTCTGGGTATATTTACAGAAAATCGCATTTGATCAGTTAAATGCCGTCAAACTCCATTTAGAGGACAATGGAATTTTTTTAAAAGGTGATATGCCTATCCTTACAGCTCGTAATTCCTGTGATGTTTGGGAACACCCTGAAAACTTTTTGTTGGATTTACAAGCAGGTGCACCCCCAGATCATTTTTCACAAACGGGTCAAACCTGGGGTTTCCCTGTTCTGAATTGGGAAGTGTTACAAAAAAGCCATTATAGTTGGTGGAAAGATCGTCTGTTATATTTAGAAAATTTTTTCCATTTGTACCGCATTGACCATGTGATTGGTATGTACCGCATTTGGGCCATTCCCAAAGAACACAGAACCGCATTAAAGGGATGGTTTCACCCTCAATTTGGAATTGAGACTAGTGAATTTTTAAAAGTTGGCATTGATCCAAATGAAATGGAAAAACGCGGACTCATCCATGAATTCAAACCCAATCATTATATTTTTTATTGGGACTTCTGGAAAGAGGAAGGTTACCAGTCTCTTCCTGAGGAAATGAAAGCTAACTTATTTCCTCTGTCTCAACTTCATATCAATGAAGAAGAGAAACATTGGAAAGAATCAGGGGAGACCATTTTAGAAATTTTTGAGTCCTTTTCCTCCATGGTTCCTTGTGCCGAGGATTTGGGTTCAGTTCCTACTTTCATTCGTGATTCCTTGTTTGAACGCCAAATGATTGGGATTGATGTTGTACGTTGGACAAAATCATTTACAACTGGGGACTACATCGAAGAAGACCACTACCGTGAAAATGCGATATCTGTCTTATCAACACATGACACGAGTTTGGTGATGGAGTGGTGGAATCGAGAAGGAGAATTAGAACCAAAACTTCAGTTTTTCTTTGACCGTTTGGGAAAACCAAGACCCGAATCAGAAGACCAAATTTTGGAAGGTTTACTCGATTTTGTGTTCCAAACCAAAAGTGTATTTAGCATCCAACTCTTTCAGGATCTAGCCTTCGGTGTTTCCGACGTTTTGTTGAATCCGGAAAAACACAGAATCAATTACCCAGGAACCCCAGACCATTCCAATTGGACCTACCGGTTTCCGATTCTCATAGAAGACTACGCGGAAGACTTCAAACGTAATTTTACCTTACGCAAACTCGTTCATTCTTCCGGAAGAAATTAGAATTTTTTTAAATTTTGACAGAATCGTTCAAGTGGATTTTCACTTTGTTTGGTAAAGTGGAACTCTACTTTGGAGGTTCCCTTTGAGATTTGCAAAAGAAATGGCATTTTATTCTGCCTACCATCAAGAAAAACGAAATGTTTGGATTCACGTTTTAGGAGTACCAACGATTACGTTTACTCTCTTTGTTGTACTAAGTCGATTTTCTTTATTTGAATACAATGGTTTTTCCGTAACTGCATCTCTTGTATTTACTTTGGGTGTTTTAGGGTATTATTATACCTTAGATGTATTTTTTGCATTTATCGCAACATTATTGTTTGGTGGATTGTTTGTGACTGCTGAATGGATCACAGTGCAACTCCCATCTCAAACCGCATGGACTATTTTTGGAATTGGTCAAGTGGTAGGTTGGGGATCCCAGTTTTATGGGCATTTTATCTTTGAGAAAAGTAGACCAGCACTTTTCGACAATTTATTCCAAGCACTTGTTTCTGCACCACTCTTTGTCGTGGCAGATGTGTTCTTTGAATTAGGATATCGATCAGAATTAAAAAAAGCAGTGGAAGATGAATTAAAACAAAAAGGAGTTTGGAAAGACTTTAGCGTCCACAAAACCGCATAAATTAAATTTGATCGCAAAAACAAACTTGGTGTAAATGTGACCCTCCGAGGAATAAAGAGGGTTTTACACCAAACATCTTTTTAAAGGTTCGAGACAAATGAGCTTGGTCACTAAAACCCGCTGCATGGGATGCAGTTGTTAGGTTCTCCCCACTTTGCAAAAGCCTTGCTGCTATGTGTAATCTTTGCCAAAGTAAGTACTGTCGCAGTGGGATTCCCATATTTTCTTTAAACAAATGCATAAACCGATCCTTTGAGATTCCTGTTTCATTGGAGAGAAATGCTACATTGATTGTGTTTGGAAGTGTTTCTTTAATTTTTGTAAGGGCTATGTCAATTCTTGGATCCCAAGTTTTCACTGATTTTTGGGAACCAAGTTCAGCTAAAATCTGTTCATAAATTAATTTCGCTTTTGTACAGTTTAAACCGCTGCCAAATAACGGTTCGGATAAGGATTGGATTCTCTGTATCGTCTTTGTTTCTAATTGAGTGTAGGGGTCCTTCATTTCAATTTTTTTGTATTCATCTGATTTTGGATCCAATTGGATCACAACAATTTCAGTATGATTAGCTTCTAAGCGGTGGAAATAATTGGGAGGGATGATGATTCCCTTCGTTTCAATGATTTGATTCTCTTTTGTAGTCAATCGAAATGGCAGTTGTTTGGAAACTAGAATCGAAACTGCATAGTGGGAATGTGGTTCGGTGACAAGGCCTTGTGTGCCAAGGAGAATCCTTTCTCCAAAATAAAAAAGACTTCCTTTTCTTTCCTCATCCATATACTAAAAAAATCTTTCATATGGTTTCAAAAAAGGCAAGGATTATCAAATGAAACATTGGATTTTAGGTTTCCTGATTGTATTCACAAGTGGTTCACTCCTAGCAATGGAACGAGGGGAAGTTCCATTTGAATGGAAACAAATTGGTGCAAAATATGAATATGATCCTAATTTCAGTTTTCCTGATGCAGAGTCTGTCGAATTGTTTGAGTCCTTATTACAGGTAAAATCTCAACTTTATTTCCAAACCAAAAATAAAGACAAAGAATTCCATCTTTACCAATACGATTTACCAACAAAAAAAATAACCCCCATCTCCTGGGATAAGGGAAGGGTTCTTGGTTGGGCTTTGTGTAGTGGCAGTGTTTATGTTCAGACCAAACAAATGTTATATGCTGTATCGTTAGATTCTTTTGTGATCCAAAAAGAATACAATCTAACAAGTAAATCCAATGGGTGGAAGGATTTTGTTTGTGTGAAAGATAAAATGTTTCGTTTGGATAAGGACCAATTAGAAGTTTTGGATGTAAATTCTTTTGAAAAAATTTCGGAGCTTCCGCTTCCCATGAAATCAGTTCAAAGGATCATCAAACACAGTGATTCCGAAATCCTCTTGGTTTCTTCTTTTGCGGGGAATACAATTCAGGTGTTTTCTTTGGAGGAAGGAACAACATCAAAAGAATGGAAATTCCCAACTAACCATAGAGCTCTTTTTAAAATGGTTTCCCTTGGATCTGATCGGTTTTTAATTTTTGATCCAATTACTAAAATTTATGGGGAATGGTTTTTCTTTGATGAACATTTTTTTCCCATTGGGGATGGACTTTTTATGCGTTCCGACGAAAAGGCAGTTAGGTTTTCACCCATCAAATCGAATCTCGAATACCAATTGGATTTAACATCAATGTCAGACATCCCTGAATCCAATTTCCATGTGATCCTTCCCAAAAAAGATACTTATTCCCAGGAGCTAAGAGAAGAATCGTTTTATTCTCCTAGCACATTCAGTTTGGATGATTTTGGTAATCGTACTCTCACTGTGAAAGTCCCTCCGATGAAAGAAGGAGAATCAAAAGTCATTTCTGTGTATCGAGGAAAACTCACTCGTTATAAAATCCATTGGAAACTCGATCCAGGGTTAATTGTCAATCGAGAGGAAAATGAATCCAAACATCCAAACGAACTCCGAGATGATTGGTTTGTCAAACTTGAGGATCCGATTGTTGTCACAAAACGAAAAGAATTGTTCCAAGATAAGACTTCAATCAAAGAACTACTGATGGAGACATCCCAATATGTTTCCTCAATCCCTTATAAATCAGGCAAGTTTGAATCAGCCCCAAATGTGATCCAAAAAAACAATGGAGGTTGTACGGAACATTCCTATGTCACCATGTCATTGTTACGTGGAAAAGGAATTCCTGCTAGATTGGTATGGAATTATTTACCAACTGAAACTTCTGATGAAATGAGTTTTAATCATAAATATGTAGAGGTATGGATAGATGGTTACGGATGGATTCCGATGGAACCTCTTTCTCCTCCAAAATCAAAACCAGGTGTTACCTATGCGAGGCATTTGGTATTTGCTGTATTACCAACTCCTACACATCCAAAAATTTCAGGAGGGGATCGTTTGGTGCAACTCACAAAAGACCAACTTTCGTTGGGAAAAAAAATCAAAATGAAACTCTCCATTTTGAAACAAGGAGAAGGAGAAACCAGTGAGGAATCTCTAGAGATCCAACCGAACCAAATGCGAAATCGTGCAATCCAATCAGGAGAAGAGGTTGTGGTTCCTTAAATAGGAAACGACTCTAATCTACTTGCGTAAAACAAAGTTCTCCCCATTTTTGGGTCCTGATTTTCGGATAAAGAGGCGTTTTTCAACAGATACACCGAGTAACACTTGGTATATGTCTGTAAGGATTGGCCTTGATGAATAATATCCATGGCCTAGTCCGCCCACACCGAGCACTGGGTCATCCACTTCGTTCACATTGATCACATCAACCCCAGAATACTTAAAACACATTCCAGCCCTTGGAGCACCATTTACTTTTTGAGAGGCAACCAAGGCATTGTCACCTGGAGAACAGTACAAGGTGATCCTTTCTGAGGTTTTACTCAAATCAGATAAGATGAGTTCAAATTCGTTTTTGTCGAAGTCGGGGGCATTGAGGATGAGTTCAGAGAGAAATTGTTTTTTACCAGATTTAGAAAGGGAGGCAAGGGAAGGTAAAACAACTTGGTGACCCATACTATGAACCACTAAATGGATTTTTTTCCCAATGGAAGATATGGAATTTAGAAAATTTGCAAATGGTTCACGATTGATTTTTGCTTCTGTAAAGTTCAAATCATAGGTTGATTTCACCATCACTTGTCCCAGTAAACCAACATCGGCTCCAGCCGGCCATGAATACACAACCACTTCCCCTGGGAATTTGAGGTCATATTTAATTTGGCCAGCTCGTAACACTGCCTCATCAAAATTGACATTAAATCCATGAACAAAAACTAATACTTCTTCACTTGCAGATGATTTTAATTTGGATAAAAATTCTCTGTCATCTGTGTTCACTCGGCCTTTGAATTGGAAAAAACTGTTTTTGTCTTGGTCATTATCCAAGGAAATATCACCAATGATGTGTTTTGCGGGAACGTTTACGATACAAATCCCAAAATGTGGGTTAATATCGGTAATAAAACCAAAACTATTCCCATCACAACGATCTTTGGCTCCCATTTCCCTTCTTGTTGTAACAAAATGAACGTTGATGTTTTTAGTTTCATCAAAGGGATCAACCAATCGTTTGTTGATTTGTTCTCCAATTTTTGGTGCACAGGAAATGAGTAAAGATAATGTAAGTGCCAAACAAATCAATAGGGAAGTGGGCATACTCTTTTGTATACCCAAGGAAGTGATTCCGGGAATATTGTGTTTTGGAAAGGATTTGGAGTGATTTGATTTGAATTGTTTCATTTGTACGAAAATCCTTTGATGAGTTTTGTCGGATTGATATTTTTCCCGTCTTTGATGACTTCAAAGTGTAAATGAGGACCAAAACAATACCCCGTACATCCCGAACGAGAGATGATTTTTCCAGCACTCACATAATCCCCTTCTTTCACATAAAGTTTGGAATTATGAGCATATAAGGTTTGGTAATTGTCGTCATGAGATAAGATGATGGCATTTCCGTATCCACCCATCCAACCTGAGTAGGTGACTTTCCCTTTCCTTGCTGCATACACTGATTCATAATTAGCACGTAAGTCAAGGGCCATATGGAATTTGTATTGTGGATAGGAACGTGTTCCCCATCCAGAAGTGATGACTTTAGATGAAACAGGAATCCTCCAAACGGGACCTGTATCTGGGATCACTGCACCAGGTAAAAATACTTTTTGTCCAGACTTAAATAAATCATAATCTTCTAATTGGTTTTCCGCATAAATGTCATCAATTTTGACTTTATAATAATCTGCTACTTTTGCCAATGTATCCCCTTTTTTAAGTTTGTACATTAGGCCGTGTTTGTTCGGAATGTTTAAAATTTGGCCAGCGATGAGGGAAATTTCTGGATTGATTCCAGAACTACCTGCAATCGATTCAACAGAAACCTTAAACCTTCGAGCAATGTCCGATAAGGATTCATTCTTTTTGACTTTGTATTGAGTGACTTTTAGTTTTTTATTTTTATTGTCTGCGAGTTTATCTAGTTCTGCCGACCGAAGGATCGCCATTTTTTTATCTTCGGTTTCTTGTAAGTATTTTTCGTCTGCTAGTTTTGCTTCCTTGTCTTTTGTATCATTTTCTTCGACCTCAGTGGACATACTGAGGAATTCTTTTTCCATTAAACTTTCTTCGTAAGTTTGTTTGTCGACAATGATGGAGAGTAAAAAAGCAAATAAAAATGAAAAACCGAGTAGGGGTAAAATTCGATATCGTTTGCGGTTGAGATCGATTGTCCCGTGTAAAACGCTCGATTGTGATTGTAGGTTATAAAAATACTTACCTGGGGAAACTTGGATGACGTTTATGTTTCCCCAACGTAACACATGCTTGCCGATCGTAGACTTTTCAGGTGAACGAAGTAGCATGTGTTAAATGGAGTTTAGGTTAGTCCTTTGAATCTAAAGATTTGATTCCGCCAAAAGATTCTTCTACTATCTTACGAACGTCTTTTTTCTGTCCGCCTGTGATAGTGATGTTTCCTTTTGCTACGACACCTTTTTGAAGTTCTAAATAAGGAGCAGTGATGTCACCTAACATACGTCCTGTCCCTTCTAATTTGACTTCGTTTTCGGCTTTGATATTGCCAATGAGGGTTCCGGAGACAATGACTTCTCTTGCGCTGATATTGGTTTTTACCTTTCCGGTCTCTCCAATGACGAGAGCGTCTTCTGTTTTGATATCACCTTCGAATTTTCCATCGATTCTAAGTGAACCTGCGATATAAAATTTACCTTCAAATATCGACCCTGGTCCGATAACGCTGTTGATGGAATCCTTACCTATTGCCATTCCTGCTCCTTTTCCCCTTCTGTGAGAATCAAAATTTTCGGTCTATCTGACAAGCCTTTTTAGTAATCAATTTCCTCATCTCCGCTAAAGACTGAGTTTTTTCGTTTCGGAGGTTTGCCTTGTGTGGGTTTTTTCTCCACTTTGGTGTCTTGTTTTTTCTTCTCCACGGCAATTTGAGTGGATTGGGGTTGTGGTTTGGATTCCACTACATTCCATGCGGATCCATGGTCGTTACAAACGTCTTTTGGAACCGTTTGGGGGATAAAGTATTCTTCCAGTAGGTCATGGCATTGGCCACCGGGGAGTTTCCCAGACATGCGGCAAACGGTTCGTTTTGTGATTTTGACATCCGCGAGCCAAGGGAATTCTTTGGCTGGTTCTTTTTCCAGGGCTCTAGCCATAAACCGTCCCCATACAGGGGCAGAAAGTTTTCCGCCTGTCATCCCACGACCAAGGGAAATGGTGCCCACATCGTAACCAAACCATACCGAGGTGACAAGTTCTGGGGTGTAACCCACAAACCAAGCATCCCTAAAATTGTTTGTGGTACCTGTTTTCCCGTAGGCTTTTCGGTTTAATCCATAAGAGAGGACACCACGTCCTGTTCCTTCTTCCACAACATCTTTCATCATAGAAGTGATGAGAAAGGCCGCTTCTTTGGAGATGATTTGTTTTCGTTCTACATCTTCGTAGTCTTTACGAAAGTCTTTGATGACTTTGCCTGCATTGTCTTCTACATATAAAACGGAGATGGGATTGACTGTTTTGCCACCGGAAGCAAGGGCCGCATAAGCACGAGTGAGTTCATAGGGAGTGAGTTCAAAGGATCCAAGCGAAACACTAAAATTATAAGGGATGTCCCTTCCTTGTAATTGTAATAATCCGCGTAGGCTATCCATCAAATTGGAAAGTCCCACTTGTTCTAATACCCGCACTGCAACTGAGTTTTTAGATTGTTCCAATGCCTTTCGTAACAAAATAAATCCAGAGTATTCACTACTGTAATTTTCGGGAGCCCACTCATCTCCATCTTCCATTAGGTATTGTAAGGGAGAATCTGCAAAGAGTGTAGCAGGTGTTACATTTTTTTCAGGATCTGGGTTTTTTCCTGAATAGTCCATTGCTGCTGCGTATAAGATTGGTTTAAAGGCGGAACCTGGTTGGCGAAAGGCTTGGAAAGGACGGATTTGTTGGTTATCAGAACGAAAACCTGACCCACCAACAAGGGCTGTGATGTAACCAGTTTCCGGACGAATGGCAATGAGTGATCCTTCCACTGGGAGTAAATGGTCCTTTGTACTTTGTGATGTGTAATTTTTGTCAAGGGTATCCCCGAGAAAGTCGTCACCTATCAGTAAATTGAGGGCATAAAATTCATCACGAATGTCCTCTTGGTAAGCAGAGGAAAATGTACGTTCTATTTTCGAAATTTTAAATTTAAATTCAGGTAAGTCATATAAATCAGCAATTAAGGAATACCCACTTCCATACAAATCATCAAAGGCATCAATGTTACGGAAGGCACGTTGGTTGGATTCAATTGTTTGCCTTTGGAGTGCAGGTAGAAGGGCTTTTTCTGCTTCTTCTTGGTGGCGGATTTGGATTGTGGAGTAAATTTTGAGTCCACCATTGTACAACCGACTGGAACCAATTGAACGAATTAGGTTTTTACGGATGTATTCTGTGACATAGGGAAAACGATTGAGTCTGTCGGAAAACGCAGAATCGTTGGGGGATCGATTGAGGTTTGTATAATATTCTTCTAAGCTTGCAAATTCTTTTTCTGCATCCGCTACAGTCATCCTTCCGTTCTCAACTAGTTTTCGAAAAACAACTCGCACCTTGTTCATACTGGATACTGGGTTGACAATCGGGCTAAACTGAGTGGGTCTTGTGGTGAGGCTTGCAAGGATTGCCGCTTCTCCCCAAGTGACATCTTGTACTTCTTTACGAAAGTAAAACCTGGAAGCAGCACCAACACCAATGGTTCCGTGCCCGAGTGGGATTTCGTTTAAATACACTTCCAGAATTTTGTCTTTTGGGTAAACGAGTTCGAGTAAAATGGCAAGCCAAGCTTCGCGTGCTTTTCTTGCAATGGAACGTTCAATGGATAAAAACTTAAGCCTTGCGACTTGTTGGGTGATGGTGGATGCACCTTCTTTGACTCGACCCGCCATAAGATTTACCACAAAAGCCCTGGCAATCCCTTTCAGATCAATCCCGTTGTGGGAATAAAACGAATTGTCTTCAGTGGATAAAAAACATTGGATCACTTTGTGACGGTTATCCGCGGAATAATCTGTAGACTCTGGTTTAAGTTCTTCTAATTTGACAGGGATACGAGAGAATTTATAGTACTCGGCAATGGGTTCATATTCCCCTTTATCATTTAGCCCGTATAAGGTGGATGGGATATCGTAAACAGCAGCTTCATCGAGACGAAAAAAATCTTTAATGGAACCTGTGAGTAAAAAAACATTGAGAACCCCAAAACCCAAAATGGCAAGGAAGGTATTCCTAACTTTTTTGTCTCCTGTCCAAATCCTTTCTGTTACGATTCGAAACCAAATGATAAAATACTTTTCAAAGAGCCCAACGGGTTCTTGTTTCATACAATTTCCTTTTTCAAATTCCCACTAAACGAGTGGGGAAAATTCCTTCATGTGATCAATGCCGTGGTATCGAAGGCCAGTATCTAAATTATAACCACCAAGTGAGTCCAGAATCTTAGAACGGCTTTCAGGTGAAAAACTATATTCATAGGCGCGGGTCAAAATTTCCTTACTTGCTTGGCTTGCTTGGTTCAGTAAATCAATGAACGAATCGTTAAACTTACGATTCGGATCAGCTGGGTAAAACCATTCTCTTTTTTCGTCGTTCATGATCTTCGGATTGATCGCCTCAAGTGTTGGTAACATTAAAACTGAGGCATTGTATTTATGGAAAGTAAGTGCATCCACTACACTCACAAGTCCTCGCATAAAAGCACTTCTCGAATCCAATGTAGAGGTAAATCGGTAAAACCCAAGATAGGATTCGTTTAAGATATCCCCTGGGATGATTTTTTTTTCAGATCCAATATAAGAAGTTTGGAATTCTTTGGGAAAGGTTTCTTTTAAAGACTGCAACCAAAAGTTCCAAAGGACTGGATCCATTTTGTTTTTGATTCCAACGGTTCGGTGGCGGATATCAATGTACTGTGGAAAATCATATTCCCTTGCACTCATCCCCCAACGGTGGTTGATGAGTAAGGTATCCAAACCAAATTCCACTTTCATATGGTTCACTTGTGCTTGGTACGAAATCTTCTTATCGTTGTTATAGTAATCACCTGAGATATAAAAGATATAAGGATGGGTTTGGATATCCACCACACAATGGCAGATGTAACCAAGTGTAAAAGCAAGGAATCTGTCCCGGTACAATCCCATTTCGGTATCATACACTTGGTCGAGGAAACTTAAGATTAACTCTGCCACATTGTGGTGGTGGGCCAAGTCTCCAAAGAATGCTGCTTTTTTTGTACGTTTGGGTTGTAATACATGATAGAAATAAAAGATATCGGGGGCAACAGCACCTAAGTTGGCGTACGATGCCACATCAGGCCTAGAGAGTAAATTGGCAATTTTCCTTTGAGTGGCATTGCCATGTTCCAAGTGTTTTTTCACTTGGGAGAGTGCTTCAATATGTGTGATCTTTCCTGCCATTTTCTACTTTTTTGACTTTATGGATTGGAACCTATTGAAAGGTTTATCTTAAATCCTATGACATCAATCGAAAAACTAAAGTTTTTGAAAGAAGACCAAGTGCGAGCTTTGGCAAAAGAATTTGGAACCCCTCTCTTTGTCTATTCTGAGAAAGAAATTGAACAAAAATGCGATGACACATTGGCATTTCCGAATGCTTTCGGATTACAAGTCCGATATGCCATGAAGGCAAATCCCAATTCCAATATCTTACAAATCATGAAAAAAAAAGGCATCCTCATCGATGCTTCCTCGGAACATGAAGTGGTACGTGCCCTGCATTTTGGATTTTCTCCAGAATCCATCATGCTCACTTCCCAAGAATTTCCAAAGGCATTTGCCGAACTCATTGCGAAGGGTGTGAAGTTCAATGCTTGTTCTCTCCGCCAATTGGAACTCTTTGGCCAAACCTTCCCAGGAAAATCAGTATCCATTCGTTTTAACCCAGGACTTGGTTCTGGTCATACCAAAAAAACCGATGTGGGTGGGGTTACTTCTTCCTTCGGAATTTGGCATGAAAAACTGGATGAAGTCAAAGCGATCGTAAACAAATACAACCTCGTTGTCGAAAAGGTCCATACTCATATTGGATCGGGAAGTGACCCTGAAGTTTGGAAGGCTGTTGCCAAATACACACTTGAATATGCAGAAAGTTTCCCATCAGTTACTGTTGTGAGCCTTGGTGGAGGTTACAAAGTTGGGCGGATGGAAGATGAAAAAACAACCGACTTACAAAAGATAGGTGCACCTGTCAAAATTCAATTTGAAGAATTTGCCGTAAAACACGGTAGAAAACTCATTTTAGAAATTGAACCAGGCACTTACCTCATTGCACTTTGTGGGGCACTTCTAACCACTGTGGATGACAAAGTAGACACAGGAAAAAATGGATTCCAGTTTTTAAAATTGGACACTGGGATGGATTCAAATACTCGACCATCTCTTTATGGTGCACGCCATCCCCTCATCACTGTCAAAAAAGATGGTGGAACACCACAGTCTAACAAGGAATATGTTGTTGTTGGGCATTGTTGTGAATCAGGCGATGTTTTCACTCAAAAAGAAGGTGGGGAACCAATCACAAGACTAATGGGAGAGGCTGAAATTGGTGATTATGTTGTGATGGAAGCAATTGGTGCGTATTGTTCCAGTATGTCCACTAAGAACTACAATAGTTTTCCAGAAACACAAGAAGTTTTGATCCGAAAAGATGGAACTCCAAAACTCATCCGTAAAAAAGAACCGGTGATGGAAATCTTCCGAAACGAAATCTTAGTGGTGGAATGAACAATTTATATGCGATCCTACTTGCCGGAGGTACGGGAAGTAGGATGGGATCTGATGTTCCTAAACAATTTTTGAAACTAAGGGGTGAATCACTCCTTAGGCATTCGGTAAAACGATTCAAAAGGTTTGGTCTCTTAAAATCCATCACTGTTGTTTCCCATCCCGATTGGGTTTTGGAGACTGAAAAAGAATTAGAGGATTTATTAGAACCTAACGACTGCATTGTGGAAGGAGGGGAAACAAGGCACCTTTCCACTTTAAATGGAATTCAATCCATTTCATATGATGAAAAAGATATATTCTTTATCCATGATGTGGCTCGTCCCAATTTCAAACAAAACGAACTTTATCAGTTAGTGGAACAAACTAAAATATTTGGTGGTGCATCATTAGTTTGTCCTGTAACAGAAAGTTTAGTGCGAGTGAAACTCCACCAAAACTATTCACAGGAACCATTAAAAAGAGAAGAAGTCTATGCCGTGAAAACCCCTCAAGCAGTGGCTGGTTTTATGCTGAAAGATTTGTTGGTAGATCCGTTGCCAGAAAATCCTAAACACCACCCAACAGACTTATGTACTTGGATGGGGGAACGAAGAGTAGGGATTGTGGAAACTGACTTTCACAATACCAAAGTGACAAGTCCAGGTGATTTGGTCCTTGCTGATTCCCTCTATACCAACGATTAATCATTATCTACCGTGGAATAATTTAAACCTTTGTTTCCAAATCCAAACTCGAAATAGGTTTTTGTTTTCGATGGAATCAATCTGGATCCCAAATCCTTTTGGTTTTCCATACTTCCCTTGGGGATTAGACCACCTAACAACACCACCTACGGCAATTTCACCTGAACGGGTTTGAATCTTCACTCGGCAATACTCGGAAGCAGAAAACACTACTTCTGATTCGATGTACAAACCTTCTAAGGAAACATTGAGAAGGGTACCGTTGTATGTTTTGTCCTCTGATTTGAAAAATTGGACTGGGTTTGAAACAGGGTAACGAGGGGCAAATACTCGGTGTAAAAACGAATCGTAAATTTGTTTTTCTTCTTTCTGTGCGATGAGAAATTGTAATTGAACGCCCGCAATTTCAGTTCCATCTGATTCCTTATCGATTCGAACTACCTTTCCTTGTACTGAAATCGAAGCTGGTTCTCTATTTTCTTTTTCCAACTTTAAAAGAAGGTTAATTGGATCACCAGGGTTTAAAAAATGATGTTTGGTTAACGGCAGTAATACGCCATTTTTGGAAATATTGATGGTGAGTCCGTCTCCTTCTCTTTCTCCATCTGCATTGGTCCAATGGAAAGGAATGGGATGTGTTTCTCGGTATTTTGTGCGCCATCCCCGTCTTGTGGAACTTAAATAAGGAGCTGCAATTTCCCTTCTCAAAAAATAGAAGGCAATCGCAAGAAGAATCGTTGTGATTCCCATATTCCAAACAATGTCGTCTGTTTTGATACGAATGCCTGCAAGGAAGAATTTTTTCCCAAGAGAAACAGATAAAACCATCCAGAAATTATATGTGAGGATGAGGAAGGTGAAACAAAGGAATAGGTAATAACCAAATTTTTTTTTAGTGATCAGGCCATAAGCAATGATAGCACTTAAAAACGAAAAAACATACTGCCATGGTTGGATCCGCGTGAGGATCATTCCCACATGATCGAAGTCCAAATCGTAAAGGGACGCAATGGCAAAAAATATAACAAATGGTACGGCAAAAAAACCAAGAGTTACAAGTAAAACTGGAATAGGGTAATTGAAGAACCGAAATGTCACCCGAAAAGGAAACTGCTTTTTTTAAGTTTAGTCAACTTATTTTTGAAGTTTGGGTTTTGAAACAGGAGAACTTAAGTCTTTAGTTCTCTTCTGTTTCAGCTACAACTGGTTCAGAATCCTGTGTGTTGTCCTCAGTCTTTGTGACAGTTTCTGTGTTCGTTGTTTCTCCCTCTTTTTGGTGGATTCCATTGATTAGAATATGCAATTCTTTTTGTTTTTCAGAGATTGAATCTTCTACGGCTGTTAGTCGATTGATGATACTATGAAGGATGACGGATAAAAAGCCAGGGCTTTCTTTCCCCATACCCATAAAAATATCTTTTGTGATGATTCCCACTTTTGTATCCTCTGCCGCTGCTACAATGGATGCAGCTCTTGGAGAAGGGAATACAAGTGCCATCTCACCAAAAAATTCTCCAGGTTTGATATCTCTTATATATTGTTCTTCGCCAGTCGCTTTCCGTTTGTAAACCTGTAACAATCCAGAAAAAACAAAATACATTTTACCATTACATTCTTCCCCTTCCGAAAATACTTTTGTTCCTTGGGCAAAATGGTCGATGCGAACTTCGGTAATGTATTTACGTAAGTGTTCTACATTCATTTGGTTTCCTCTTTTTGGATTTCTTCGATCATTTTGTCGAGTTCTGCCAGTCTTGCTTCTGCTCGATGGAGTTTTTCGACTGTACTTTTCGTAAGTTGGAATAAAAAATGCGTATTGATACGAGCTAGTTTTTCGAACTGGTCCTCTCGTAAAATGCCAACTCGTGCATTGGCAGATACCACACTTATCGTCATGGCTCGTGGCCTTCTTGTGATGAGGGAAAGTTCGCCAAAAAATTCACCAGGACCAAGCCCTTTGATCACTTCCTGTGAACCATCTGGCATCCGTTTGGTGACAGCGAACATACCGCTCATGATGCAGTACATACTTCCGTCATGTGGATCCCCTTCCCGAAAGATAACATCTCCCCTTAGATACACTTGTGTGGAGATGTTTTGCATAAATTCAAGTATGTTCATCGGACTTATCCTATAGATATCTGACAGTACTATAAAATTCCAAAACAAAGGCAAGTGAATCACAAAATCTCACTAGACAGATTTCATTAGTACAAAAACCTGCTTATACAACCACAATGCGGGCGTGGCGAAATTGGCAGACGCACCAGATTTAGGTTCTGGCGCCGTGAGGCGTGGGGGTTCAAGTCCCTCCGCCCGCAGACGATTATTGGGACAAAAACCCACCACAAGATTGTAGCCTAACAGTTAACCTTGCTTTGCAGTTTTCCCGTTAAGCGGCATTAAAAACTTCTTCACTGATAGTCGAATAACTTTAGAAACATCCATTTCATTTGCCTGAGCATAACTCTGGATTTGTTGGATTGTTTCGTTATCAAAAATCACTGAAACTCTAGTTTCTTTGTTAGTTGCCGCCATATATACCTCCTTGAAGGATACCCGAAAATTAAACCAAAGCCGAATTATGTCAATATTATTTTTGTTTATTTTATCATATTTTATTCCCATGTCGGCATGTCGGCATTTTCTGAAAAACTTATCCAAACAGAAAAATACTTTTTAGGGCAATCTCCGGAGGAGGAATGAAAAATCACTTTCCCGAAAGCCAAAAATGAGATTTTAATAAACTAACGAGGTATTCTACGTTGAATGATGAAGAATTAAAGAAGGATAATGGATTCGGAAATTGGATTCGTGCTCAAGCAATTAGAGACTTATTTATGTTTGATGCAATCCAGGATTTTATTCAAACGGGAGACCTTACCGATTCTTTAAAGTCATTCAATGATTTCAAAGAATTCATCGAGAATGGAAAGTTAGATCCAATAGTTTTGGAATCTATAGATTCCGCTTTCTCCGAATATTGTAAGTTCAAATCCAATGGAATTCCAAAGTTGTCAAAATCCGATTTTGAAACCATCTATCAAAATTTCAGAGTAGGCCAAAAATCGATAAAGTCTGCTTTCGATTCTATTAACTCAAAGTTAATGATTACCGATAAACTAGATATAGAGGTTTACGAGGCTTTCAATCGGATCTGTGAAGAGATGGTGGATCTCAATAACCACTTAATCGATCTAGCACATGAGAAAGTAAATATGGATCCATCCTCTAGGGTGTCCGATATCGAAATTCAGCACAATTACCCCGAGAGTGTCAATCGGGTCCATTTTGACCAAACCCTCTTGGACGTGGCAAAATCGGTTTTCGGAAAGGGAAAAATGAGTTTTTGAAAGCAAGCATTGTATTGTCAAAAACGCTCAAAAAAGAAATATATACTAAAATAAATGGATAATTATTTGTTTGACAGCCGAAGTTTGTATTGTCTAACTTACGTGTTTAGGAAGTCTCTGAATGAAAACTAAGGATATTACCCTAGAGTCAGTCAATTTACCGACGGATAAAAGTTTTAGTAACCCTAAGTTTGCAATCGTTGAAATCAAGAAGAGATTTAAAGAAGATCCCTCTTTGATTCATAGAATTGTTGTAAATACTTCTAAAGTCAGTGTTGTTTCAATGACATACGCTGAATACTTTCAAAAAGTTGGAGAGAGGGTTCGTGTCAAATCAAGGTCCATCAGAAAGCAAAGACGAATTTCTTAATAAATACTTAACTGTTCAAGCAGCTGAAAAAGAAAACCAGAGGCTTGAAATTGAAAGTAATAAAGAGATTCGTTTCAAAGAAATGGAAACAGCAATTGCTTTAGAAAAAATTGAGACCGAAAAACTTTCAATTCACTTTACTGCTTACAACGAAACTCAAAAAAGAAAATATAAAATAGTTACAGGGATGTGTTTAGTCGGTGCAGGAGTTTTAATATTTTCCTGCTTCCTGCTTTATGTAAATCATCCTTTTGGTATTACGATTTTTTCATCTGCATTGTCTATGGTTGCAGGAATTTTCGGAGGTGTCGGCATAAAGAGTTTCTTATCAAGTGTTGGTGATGAAAGTGATTCATCAAATTGATTTTGTTATAGATTAAGCCGTTTTCTTTTTCTTTGGAACGCTTCGATGCTTTACAGGAGAACCATCGGGATGTTTTACTTTTTTATAATCCCAACCTGAATTCTCTTTCTTTTCCTTCTCAATCTCTGCTAGTAACTTTTTGATTTTCTTATCTTCCGTTTTTGATGGAATAACAACATTAAAACTAACTTTAGTTTTCATACTTATTACCTTCTAAATTGATATGGTCAAGTTCTGATAATGTGTAAGGGAAAGCCGTGATAACAAAGAAGTGTTTCTTCTTTTTCGTATTCACTTTCTTTCTGAAAATCACTTTGATTTCCTTAGACCCGATTATTCCCACAGCTTCAAAGCTACCATCTTTTCGTTTATATTCCAAGTAATTTTCTTGTTCGAAAAATTGATAAACTTCTTTTAGAGAGAGTCCATGATCTTCGACATGGGTCGAGTTAATCGACATATCGAAATAAAAGTCTAATAGCCATTCCAATTTTATACCTTCCTTATAAAAAAGGGATCTTTCGATCCCTATAAAGTTACTTAATAGAAACCGCCAAAGCCTAAGCAGGTTTCGGAGTTTCTTGTTGAATCTCAATGAGCCTTGCTAAAAGACGATTGTTTTCGTTTAAAGCTTCCGTGTGCTCTTTGATGACTTGTAGATCCAAATCTACTTTGATTGGATTTGAAGTGGTTCCTGGTCGAGAAACTGCTTCTTTGATTTCCGTTAAGAGGGTAACGATCCCTTTCGAAACTTCAGTAATATCCATTGTTTAATCTCCTTTTTGTAATTCATGGATTGCGTTTGTTATGTTTTGGTATTGAGGAGTTTTCTTTACAGCAAAGGAAAAGAGTTTTTTCTCTTCAATGATATCCAAAAGATTGAATACTATTGTTTTGAGGTTCTTATTGTCTGATTTTAGTTTATCAATATCGTTCATGTATATTATCTCTAGTTAGTTGGTTTTGATCTGAGTAAGGAAAATATTTCTGCAAAATCTCCAGGGTTCTCTTTGGCCCATGAGATGGTCTCTTTGATTCCAGAGCCGATTCCAACAATTACAGATTCGAGAAGTTCTGTTTTCTTCTTTTGAGACATCTCGACTTCTTTAATACGAAGTTCGATTTCTTTTCTTTGCAATTCTGTGAAAACCTTGTCTCTTTCGTCATACATTACTTTTGTAGCGTTTAACTGTTGGCTAAAAGAGTCTGTTAGTAGTTGGGTTCTTTGTCGATTGATCTCATCGCTCGCTTGCATCATAAGTTTCATTTGAGCCATAAAACTTTCCAATGAGTTCCCAAAATTTGCTATAGGTTCACTTTGCTTTGTGGGAGTTGGATCTGCACTCACTGATTGAATTTCTTCAAATAGAATTTGTTTGTGTCTCAATCGATCTGAAATATAAACATATCCGATAAGTTTTTTGGATCCTGCAAAAATTTCTTTGATCGCTTCTGAAGTTGGAACTGTTTCGAAACTATATTCTTGAATTCCATTGTCGCCTTCAATGGTAATTGAAATTTCTTTATCCGAATCGGACTCATCGAGGGCTTTTTTGATCCTTGCCAAAGTTGTCCGAAAACCTTTCCAACTGGAATCTAATTGAATCATAGCTTAAATCTCCGTTTCTAAGTTGATCTTAGTTGATTTTAGTTAACGCTTAGTTGTGTTGTAGTACGATTCCAGTTATAAGTACAAGTATTTTATTTTGATTTTAGAAAATAGTACGTGTTAGGCTTGACTAAACAGGTTGTGTTTGGTTGTATACGTGTATGAATGCTTACAGAGTTCAAGGAAGTGTAAAAGGAGAGGAGTATCAAAAGTTTTTGAAAGTGAAATCCACTTTAGAACTTTCTTTGATGCAGAAAATTTCCGATAGTGTGGCCCTCCGTTATATCATTAATAATTTTGATCCGGACAAAATGAATCAGCCTAGCAAGTGAATCCTGAAATAAAATTTCCGAGATTGTTCAATGGTATTCCTAAGTGTTCAAAATGTATAAATCAAAATTACGCTTCAACTTATGCCGGTTCGAAAGGTCATGTTGTTTTTTGTAATCTCTTTAATGAAAAGGTCTCTTCGGTTGGCCTGATTTGTAGAGATGATTTTATTCTAGTTGGTTGTTCCTATTTTGAAGCAAGATCCGAGAATTTAAAGAGGACTAAGCTTGGATCTAAATACTCGGTAGATAAAAAACAGTCCGAAGCCGATTCCAAGTAAAATAAAACCGTTTCGTATCCCTTTCCACTTCCCGGAGTCTTCCGACTTCTCTAATGCTATTTCTTGGTTTCTAATAACCCTTTCCTTTGACTCTGCCAAAGACTTATCTATGATTTTATCCTCTTGAATTAAATTCTCTTTGAACTTCTGAAATCTTTTTCTTTCTGCTTCAGGCAAGTGAGTTTCTAAATCTTCGATAAGTGCAAGTTGTCTTGTAAGGCTTCCCTCTTGTTTCTCTAGAGAAGAACAAAAGGGAAAGAAGACTATAGAAAAGACAATGTATCCGATTATTAAAATTGGTTTCATTATTTTTTCATTACAAAGTATGCAACTGCACCAACACCAAACCAAAGCAGTAAAGAGGATCCGCCTTTTGCTTCTGTTTGAGGTTTGTCTTGAGTTACCGCATACGTTGGCATTTGCACCGGAGGAATTGCAATTGGAATGGTAGGAGTAGGGGCACTCGTATTCGTCACTGGAACAGGATCTGTTGGTTTTGGTTGCAATATCATTGTATTGTAAGCCGCTGTTACAGGATTCACGTTTGAGAGTTCAGAATTGATTTTACTGTTAGTTGCAGGGCCTACAATTCCATCTTGAACAAGTCCATGTTTTTTCTGGAATGCTATGACAGCCGCTTTAGTGGCAGTGCCAAAGATTCCATCTGGTTTTAAAATGAAACCTAAACGAGTAAGGTTGTTTTGTAGAGTGGCAACTAATGGGCCTTTTGATCCAAGTGATAGTAACATTTTATTCTCCTTTTGAATTTTGTTTATCAATACTTTTCTTTGATTCTTTTTTCTTCTTATAAATGTCGTATCCCATAAGAATGTATGGAATGATAAACATTATAAGTCCGACCATTCCCAAAGCTAAGAAACCAGGGAAGGAAATATTTTCTGTTAGTTGAACTTGTGAGGATCTTCCAGAAAGAATTATTGTGAATTCTGCAATGATGCAGAAAATTAAAATAACGATTCCAGGGATTCTGAAACTAAGATCATTAAAAGAAAATTCTGTTTTTCTATTTCTCTTTTTCATTTAAGATATCCTTTCCGCTGGAAGAATCACAACGGGAAACTTTTGTAATTTATAAAGCGAGGTTTTGAATTCATTCCAATCTGAAGAATTCCAAAAATGTCTTAATACGATACAACCAGCAGAGTTACCGTGAACTTTCCCGTCTCGATACATTGCATGAATATTAACTCCAAATTCACCTGGATAAGATTCTGTTACTTGCAAATCACTTGCAGTCCACTTACCATCCTTGTTTGAGTCACGGGATCCATAGAGTTTGGACATCGCACGAAAAGCAGGTTTGTTGTCATGTAGACCGGGACCAAAATAGTGTAATCCCTCTCCGATTCGAAAGGTTCCTTTTGGATTCATTGGAGCATCGATCCATTTCTTGCCTGCGTCCAATGTTCCTTGGTATGCTAAGGCAGTATCATTTTTAATCCGAATGATTGTATCATTCCACTCATCATTTGCATTTGAGTTTTGAATAATGATTCCATTGTCATTTGGAAGACCGCCTCGAATTCCAACAACTACCCACTCGTTAAAGTTTACATTGTATTGATTGGCTATGAAAGATTTGATTCTTTCTCTTTGTTTAGGATCTATCACTTTGCGGATCCTCCTTTGTGAGTTTTGCAAAAAAAAAACAAGGAAACAATTCCTATCGGTATCCAAGCGTTCATTTATCTTTTTCCCTTCTTTTTGAATAATTTTTTTAGGTAAGGTCTTCCGAAGTAGAGTCCACCTAGAATGAGAACTGGAAAACCAAAGGACTTCAATGTATTTGAAAATTCATCGATTCCAGTAGCTGAAGTGATATCGTTTTTATTTGGAATTAATGGTATGTCCGTTCCTGATTCATCGAAAACATAATAACTAATAAGAGTCGTTACCAAAGTTTTTTGGGGTAGGTTAATCATTTGAGCATCAATGAATTCATTATAAAAGATTTCTGCTATTGGATCCTCGGTCATCAATTTGGTAGTGAAATCACATCTCTTGGTAAGTTGTGGATTCACTAAGATTGACATTCTTTTCTTATCTCTATTGTCTACGAATCCATATCTTGATTTCATAGATGAAGTTATAACTGGATTGAATGGAAAAGATTTATAATCGATTGCAAATCTAACCTTGCGTCCAGTTTGAACCGCTCCACCTGGTAAACAAATTCCCCATGATAAGGCCATTATTTGCTTCTCCTTTGAGATTTGGTTTTCCCGATCCCCATCACTTCTTCATAGATTTTTAAAACAAGTTCTCTTGTTGCCGAGGATTCCCCTGCAAATGTTTTAATGGAGTATTCAGTTCTTTTCACATCGTCTTCGATGTTTCCTAGTTTAGAGATAACTCTTTCATTTGATTTTTCATTTTCATTTTTAACCTCAATGATTAAGTCCTTGTTTGCTTGGATCTTTTCGTTTGTTTCTTTTTCAAGTTTAAGGATCCCTTTTAAGTTTTCATTCCTTACAAAATAGATTGAAACTCCAATTGCAATACCTAGTAATTCTTTAATTCCTATTTCCATTATGTATGACCTAATCCTAATGTTCTAGTTGTCATAACTCGGTTTCCCGTTCCAGTGATAGCCACGGCAACAAAAATTCCTAATTTTTGTGACCAACAAACAGACATCCATGCGTTATCGACTGCACTCGTTCTCAAACTCCAGTTTATTCCATTGGGCGAAGTCATAATTCGGTTACCTGTTCCATCAAAGGAAACAGCAACAAATAAACCTAATGCAGGTGACCAACAAACTGAATTCCACTGATAATCGGCTGGACTTGTTCTAGAAGTCCAAGTGATACCATTGGATGAAGTCATAACTCGGTTGCCTGTTCCAGTGTTAGCAACAGCAACAAATAAACTTAATTCAGCAGACCAACAAACTGACATCCATGCGTTATCGACTGCACTTGTTCTAGAAGTCCAATTGATACCATCGGATGAAGTCATAACTCGGTTGCCTGTTCCAGAATCAGCAACAGCAACAAATAAACTTAATTCAGCAGACCAACAAACTGAACGCCAACCATCATCTGAAGCACTTGTTCTAGAAGTCCAAGTGATTCCATCGGGTGAAGTCATAACCCTGTTGCTTGTTCCGGTGATAGCCACGGCAACAAATAATCCTAATGCAGGTGACCAACATACTGAACTCCAATTATTATTCGGAGTAGTTCGAGATGTCCAAGCGATTCCATCAGGTGAAGTCATTACTCGGTTACTAGTTCCAGAAGTAGATACAGCAACAAATAAACCTAATGCAGGTGACCAACATACTGAATTCCAGGCATTATCAACTGCACTCGTTCTAGAAGTCCAAGTGATTCCATCAGGAGAAGTCATTACTCGGTTTCCTGTTCCAGAACTTGCAACAGCAACAAATAAATTCAATTCATGTGACCAACAAACTGATCGCCAGGCATTATCAACTGCACTTGTTCTTGAAAACCATTGATCGGTAAACCAGCCTGAGTATATTCGAATTGCATCTAAAGAAGTGCCTCCACTTGTTAAAGCATCAATCTGAGTTTGAAGACTTGCTAAAAGAGTTTCTAATCCTGATATTTCAGATTGTGAATGGCCATGAGATGAAGGATTAAATGAAGTAGGCTTTCCTGTTATATTCTCCCATGATTGGATGATATCCATTGATTCAATTTCAGAAACTTTTATCCATGTTTCGGTTGCTAATTCATAAAGATAAAAAGCACCTCCACTTGAAACGGTTGGATCACTTGTTGCATTTTTAACATAGATTAAAAGATTAACGGTAGGAGTAAGTGCATTGCGATCTGCAATAGTATTTACAATTTGGAATGATGTATTTAAAGCAGGTAGTTGAGAAGCTGGCACTTTTCCAGAAGCATCCAAAGAAGCAACACCAAGTGCAGCTCCTTTTTCAACATTATTTACTTTTTGTTCTAGAAGAGACAACAAACCATTAATTTGAGGCACTGAGTGATTGTGTGCTTCAGGTGGAAATAACATTGGTTTGTTTTGAACTTGATTCCATGCAGGTCGATTTTGTGTAATCAAAGGGAATGCTGGATTTGATTTATCAATGAGTAATCCTGTCCCAGCTGAAGCATTAATGTCAGAAAGTTTTGAATTTAAAACATTTGTAAAAAGAGCAAACTTCTGATTTAAACCGTCTACTTGATCGGTAGAAAAAACTTCTATAAAATCGCTTACATACTTTCTCGCACCATCCATGACATCAGAATTGTCAACTGGATCAAAAAGTAAGTTATTGATTCTTTCATCTAAAAGGAATAGTTGCTCCTGAAGAAATTCATCACCTTCCGAACGTGCAGTAACCTCATTTCCTAAAAGTGTTGAGAAATCTGTTATACTATTTCCTACATCAGAAATTGCATTCGCTAACTCTGCATAGTCAGTTTCATCTAAAAGGAAACCAGTAGCATCTCCTCCAAGGTATTCACCATTTTTAGAAGTAACAATAAAATCGAGCCATTCTAAAAGAAATGGAATTCCTTTTACTTCATATTCAAATGTAATCATCTTTCATACTCTAACATGAAATTCACTCTTCCAGAAACTGTGATTTCAGTTCGTTGCAAGAGGTCGATGTATGGAACGAGATAGAGAAATTCAAATCCATCTGTATTCTCAACTACAATGTCACTGTTTGTTGAAAAGGTAGCGGATTGAATTTGATGAATGCTTACCAGTTGTCTCTTTTGAGAGTTATCTAAAACGATCTTACTTGTTTTTGCTTCTAATCGATTGTTCACAGAGTTTGTCGGGAAGTCTGCAAATTCAGGAATTACATCGTAACAAATAATAAATGGTTCTTGAGATTGAACGACTTCAGGACGAATGATGTTTGGAAACTCTTCATTTGGATTTAAAGTAATTCCGTAAACTCCTAAGTTTGGATCCAAAAGCTTTTGAAAGGGATCGTTGAAAACTTGTTCAATGTTTTCGTTAGCTAAGAACATTGCAAGTTGAACGCCTGTTCGGACTGCTAGCTTTGATCTAAAGGTATTCACCATAAAGACGGGATTACTAACCCTAACAGATTTTGCTTTCTCAACTGAAACTTTTGTAATCGATGAGAACTCAGTGTATCTTGGAAAATCATCAGGAGGAGGCAATTGATCTTGCCTTCTGTAAGATTGACCGTAGACAAATTGATGTGAGACTGTTGCTTGCATTAGATAGCCTCTACAATTAAAGCAATTCCTAATTCTAACGCGTTTAGCTGTATAGTTGAACTGGTTGTTACTTGGATTTCCAAACTATCACTTGTTTCAAAAACAGGTTTTTTACCAGGAATAGGAAACATATCAAAAGCAGGGGATCCAAACGGTGCTCCACCAACTGCAAAAGACATTGGCCCTTCTATGATTCCACCTGATCTTTGTAAATTCGCTGAATAGATATCGAATTTCAACTTATCCAAATTTTCTTTGTATCGCATGACCCAACCATGGATTTTAACATCTGAACTAAAATCATTTGCGAGAAGGATTGCTTTCTTGTCAGTTTGGTTTACGCCTACGCTGTCAGATATTCCCGCAAGGATATAGAAAGGATTTTTCTTTTCCTGTTCTCCATCATCGTGAGTAATTTCTTCAACTAACAAAGTGCAGGAAACATCATCCGCTTCTATCTCTTGCCCTTTGGTTTGAATTTTGATTTCAATTTGCTCGTTACCCTTGATGATCGGTTTTTTTCCAAGGAAAGGGAAGATATGAAATCCAGGTGTGTTAAATTCGGATCCTAATACACCTAACGGAAGATAACCTTTTATTAAATTCTTGAGAGAGAATGATTCTATTTGAACACCACAAGTTTCAAGTCCTGATTTGTAACGAATTACAATTCCATGGACCCGTTTTCGAATATTCTTTGCACTGCTAAGAACGATTGCCCTTTGGTATGAGTTTGAGTTTGCTGGAATCGCTTTTGAAGTTCCAGACATAAAGTTAAAATGATTTTGTGATTTAGAATTTGAGTCTTTCATATATCCTCGGAATAGGTGAGCCAGTTATTGACTCACCTAAGTTTAGTTACTTGTTTTCTGATTTTTCTTCGATTACGAAGAGTCTTGCTACCAAAAACGTGTTAGCAAGTGCAGCTCCTGCTTGTATCCCTCCCAAGAGTTCACCCTCAAATTTGAGAGTAAGTCCATCTTGAAGTTTCAACGGTAAACGAATGATATTTCTTTCGTTTTCAATTGAACCAGGAGGAGGAAGAACCGCCGCTGTAGTTACGTTTGCAGGTGTAATACCAGCACCAACTCGCAAGTGATTGATTACTTGTGGAATTGGATCGTGTGCTTCAGCTAAAAAGAAAGAACGAACTTCATCCTTTCCGAGTGTTACTTTTACTTTGGAAAGATTAAGAACTTTGTTAAGTGCTTTTAACGGAGCAAAATCAAAGTTTGGCCCTGCTAAATCGAATGGTTCAAAGTTCGCACCCATGGAATAGAATTTAATTCCTAATGTGGATCCTTTGTTTCCATCGAAAGGGTTTTTACCGCTCGTATTGTATAGAGCATATTCTGGATAGCTTTTGCGGATCTCTTCTCCACCAAAGACATTGAACTTTGATGAAGTTTCTTCCCATTTGAAAGCCGATTGTTTTGTATCGAACAGTTTTCCTTGTTCGATTACGCTACGAACGAGGTCTGTAGGTTTTTTAAGTTGTGGATTCATTTTGTTACCTTACTAGGTTATTTGCAACCAACACCTAACACTTGAAGGGAACCGAACCGAAAGCGATTAAGGATCTATGTCATTGAAGAATAGATTTCATCCTGTCCGACAAAATAGATTTCTTCATCACCGTCTACAGTTGATTCAGAAACTGAATCTGTAATTGTAGGTTGTGAATGATTTTGGTTTTCGATGACAAAACCTGCATCGATGAGAGCCTTGTTAGCAATTCGATGAGCCTCTGCACTTACCATTTGTTCAAGTTCACCAGAACCAACGACAACTGCATTGGAAGGAGAACTATCACCAGCTAAAAGATTTTGGAGAGAAGGAGGAAGGTTCTCTTTTACTTTGTCAACGTTTGCAATCGCAATACCAGTGGCAACACCAGTTCCAACGATAACACCTGTTCGAATCGCACCGTCTTTGATGTTTTTTCCCATCTTGACTGCACCGGCAAAGATTCCACCTGAAACCAAAGCAGGGCCAACACCAGGATATTTATCTTCACCGATTTTTCTCACAGCGTCAGCTTTTGCAATTGCTCTTGTGAGTAAGAATGAGATAGTCCCAGAAGTTGCGAGTTTTACGGATTCAACTACTTGTTTGCTCATCTTATTTTACTGCCTTGGCTTTGTTGCCTTTCTCGATCAATGATTTGACACGATCGTTTTTCTTTTTCCATTCGGAGTATTTTTTATCATAGTCCGATCGGAGTTCACTACATCGCTTTACCCATCGCTCTAAAGCTTCTGGATTATTCGATTTAGGTTTCTTTGGGAATTTTGGTCGCCTTGGTTTTCTAGCACTCATTCCTTATGTCCTTTGTTTAAGATTTTTTTAATAGCAAGATTCCGACTAAAGCCAAAGCACCTAATCCACCGAACATGATAAGGTTTTTGTTATCATCTGTCTTTGCTGGTTGAGGAGGAGGAAGAGCCGGTAACGATCTTGAAATTACATTTGTATTTTGACTTTGAACTTGCGGTTGTATTCGAGGAGGAGGAGGCGGAGCCTGTCTCACTGCAACTGGTTGGTTATTTTGTTTAGCCGCTGTCAGTTTATTAAGTGTAGCAAGTAACAAAGCTGAATTATCAGGTTTGTTTGGCTTTTGCACTGCTGTTTGAATTGCAGGCATCATATTTTGCATCATCGGCATTGCAGACGACATCATAGGAAGAGCAGCCGCCAAAGCAGGAAGAAATCCTAACTCTGCGTTCTCTCCATAAAGGTATTGTGAATCGGTGTAAATTTGCTCATAGGATTGATTTGTAGAGCCATAAGACGTTCCATCCATCTTGAACCATTCATTGGTTTGAGGATTGAGGAAACCCGTTCCATCGTTTAAATAATACATTCCATCGCTGGCAGTATAGCCTTGTTCGTCTTGGTATCCTGGAACTGTAAAGTCCATAGGTTGCTCCTGAATTTGCTCTCCATAAGGATCCGTTGCATACGGATCTTCCGCATTTGGATCCTGTTCTGGCATTGCTTGTTGTTGTCCACCTGGCATCAAATTGGATACAACATCCAATCCAGTAGAAACGATGTTACTTGCGAATTCACCAGCTTTGGAAACTGCTTCGCCAACTTTTTGAAAATGAGTATCGACAGCTTGGCCAATTTTACTTCCAACTTTGGAAATACTTTTGCCTACATTTGAAATCCCTTTAGTGATTCCACTCGTATTGATTTTAGGAAGTTTTGGAATAGATATCTTTGGTATGTTAATCTTTGGCATCGAAAACTTAGGCAGGCTAATTTTCGGAAAACTCATCTTAGGCATACTGATCTTAGGAACCTTGAAGGAAGGCATTTTAAGACCTTTGAAGAATCCGAGTTCATCTACACCTGAAAGCGTCACATAACGTCCGCTTTGGTCTGGCAAGGAATAACCTGCCATAGATCCATCTAAATTGAAATGATAGAAAATTTCTGGTTCGTCACCTGCAAGGGTTTGATTGCTGACACAAACAGAACAACCTAAAAGGAAGCCGTTTTTGTCTGAATGCCATAATACACCTTCCTCATCCATAAAGGAATCTTTGGCTTCAACATACCCATTGTTTGAAGGTAAATACTGACGATAAAGCGGAGAGTATTCAAACTGTTCGATGTAATCACCATTAAGAGAAACTTTAAATTGTTTCCCTGATTGGTTATCACCAAAAAGATAAACACCCTCCGCCTTATGTTCTTTGGTCTGAGGGATTAGAATCAAATCGCTTTCGGATCGATTCCCTTCAAGTGTCATTAGAGTTGGTTGCATGACTTAACTAAGCAATTAAAACTAATGAGAAAAAGTACAAGAATTAAATAAACTAACAGTGACTATATATCATTTTGATACAAAATAGTTTTTATATAATACTAAGTTAAAGATCGTTCTCGTAAAAAATCTTTATGAATCCAGGAGTAAAAGGTTTAACTCCGAAAACATTGTAAGGGTAAGTTGGATCAAATGGGATCCAGTTTGAATCTGTTTTGTTTTTGAATTCAATGTAGATGTGATGTGGTCTATCTGCTTTCCCGACAACTAACACTCTATAGTCAAAAAGTTCTTTTCTACCTAATAGCTTTTGAGTATAGTTCCTTAGTTTGAAATATGCTAAGGAGAGAATGGTTCTATCATCGCAATCAAAAGGATGACCACTACCAGCAAGCAACAAAGATATCTTTGGACGGTTTACGAATTCGATTCCAGGTGGATCTTTCACATATTCGCAATCTTGAACATATTTGAAAAATTCAATAGGTTCAAAAGATGCGATTGGTTTACCATGTTTATTGAATTCCAATAAATCTTTGAAATATTTTTCAGAAAGCCGAAAGACTTCCTTAACGGTTTGAGTGTATGACTCTAGGGGTTTTTGTGTAAGTTTCATTTCCATTGCCTAAGTCCAAGGCAATGGAGGGAAAGCTGTCAAGAAGAAAGTTAGTCTTGTTTGTTGTTTAAGTGTTCGTCTAATATTAAAATCAGCAAAGCCGAAGCTATTAGGCAACCAATACGAAAGGAATTCCAGTTTAATAATTCATCAGGAAACATTGGTCTCTCCCTTTGTCAAAGAGGAAGTCAATAAATGAAATTTATCCAACATCTCTTTTACTTCGTTTCGATTCTTTCTTAGATTCTCGATTTTTCCTATTGAATGCAATTTGGGATTTCTTTCTAAACTCTCTAGTAATTTCCCTTGGTATTCGTATACAGTTCGTAAGCCTAGAGCAATATGGTATAACTCATGTTCGTTTAATTCTACGTTCATGCTTTTAACCCTAGTCCTGGTTGTTTTCTCTCTGCCAGGAGTTTGCTTCTAAGGGCAATTAGTTTTTCAAGTTCAACCTGAGTTGAGTTGAGAGCATAAATCAAATTTCCGACTTTGTTTCGAAAGGCCTCGATATTGATATTGATTCTTTCAAGTTCATTGGCCCATACGGGTTTTAGTTCAGATGATTCTTGGTAGGCTTGTTTTCCTTTAGTCTTTGTCATGCGTTACTCCTTAATGATTACTTTGAAAGTTTGTCCTATGAGACCGTTGTAATATTCGAACTTGCTAGGGGTGTATCTTCTGAGAGTTGGAAACAAAGACCACCATCCAGATTTTTGAAATAGCAATAGCATATACTCGCCAAAGTCAGGAAGTGGATATTTCCCATCAGAATGAATGCAATCGAATGTTTTGAAAACCTTTGGAAGATCCTCAAGATCAATTCGAATAACGGCAAGTAGATGAGCCTCTTCTACATAGCCACCAAGAGTCTTTAACTTAAAGTATCGATGACTAAATCTGATTTCTTGTTTTATTTCCATTTTTCAAATCCTAGAGTTTTTCTGAAAATGCCGACATGCCGACATGGCTAGTTTTTTTGATTTTGGATTGAAACGAGAAATTGTTTACCGTTTGCATTGGTTCGTCTTTTCTCGAATTTTAATTGCATCAGTCCTCTGCCGATCCAGGCAGTATTCATTTTAAAGGTAGGGTGCTTTGAATGTATGAATAAAAATATATCGGTTGCACTCAGCCATTGATGACTCTTGTTCTTTGAATCGTATTGATTTAAAGGAAGCATTTGGAAGTATTTTAGAATGATTTCATAATCATTGTTATGATATTCGTATTGAAGGTTGTTAGCTGCAATTGCTAACTTCTCTTCTGGTGACATATAAATTTGAGAAGTCTTTGCTTTTTTGTATTTGCAGTAAACTTGTGCCCAAAACTTTTCAATTGGTATCTTTTGAAATTTGTTTATCTTAATTGCTTCAGCAAGTGAGAAAACAATAAACCTTCTGTTTCCTGTCTCATCGATGAGGAATTCAACCTTGTTACATGCTCCTAGGAAATTTGATATCCTAGTCCATGATTGCATATTTCGACCATAAGCCGCTCTTTCAATCGCTACTGAATTGGAAAGGAACTGTTTGAGTTCAGCCGCTTCCTTTTTTCTTGTGATGCTATCGATTTCATCAAGGTTCCAAATGAAAACACTAGAAGCCATGATAACCAAGTCTTTTGATTTTAGATTCTCTGGAATTCTAGAGTTATAATAAGGTGCAAGTGCTTTCGGAATCAATCCATCAATGAAAGTCGATTTAAACCAGCCTTGAGAACCTTGGAAGATTAAACAGTATTCATTCTTAAATGGTCTTTCTGAATACAATGTATGTAAGGAAGCAAAGAGCCATTTTTCAAAGAATTGTCTAAACTTGATATCATTCGTCACATTTACACAAGAGCAGACCTGTCCAATATAATCTGTTTTTCCATCCCACTGGTCAGCAATAGAAGGGAAGTATTCTCTTACAGGATGGAAAGAAGGAACAAAACTAGAAGTAAGTATCGCAAGGAGAGTATCTCTCGAAACATACTTAAATTCCTTTTGTCTTCGTAGGTTTAAATAAAGGTCTGAAAAATCTCGATCACTCCAAAGGACAAAGTCTTTCATTCCTTTCGGTTTGTGTTCTAAGCATCGGTTTAGAACATTGTAGCGAATGGTAAGATGATCTTTTAAATAGGATTCGACTTTGTGGACTTCGCCGTCATAATCTATTTTGTCCGATTGTTTAGGCGTTTTCGTTGTATCTATTTTTTCTAATACAAGGATTTCAATTTTCCTTTTCCCGACAGAAGAGGAAACGGCTGATTCAAGTTCATTGAAATATTTATTTTCAATATGCTTCTTTGTTGTGGAAGCTCCTGATCCTTCTAAGCCGAAAACGATTCTAGTTTCATTCATTTTCACGAGAGTCATCTTTGCAAAAAAACTTTCGTAATATTTGGCAGGGATAGACTTCTGTAGTTCTTTTTGTACGAGTTCAATCATCAGAATGTTACTCCATGCTTTGCAAATTCTTCTTTGATATCTTTGAAATCTTGATTCAAACAAACCCGACAAAGATTGTATTGAAATAGGTTCGTTACTCTCTTACATCGAGAGCATGGCTTTAATGTGTTATGTCTCATTGGAAAAGACAGAAGGTTCCCGTTGGTTTCTATTTTCATTTTTTTGTTTATCCTTTGTTATGCTATCCGTTGGTATTGGCTCATGATTGAATCTGCTTTCATAGATGAGTGAAGATATACCCTAACCAAGAGTTCAGGTGAGTTACCCATAAACTCGGAGATTGCTCCGATATCGATTCCAGCTTTGATTTGAGAAGTTGCGAAAGTATGCCTGAACAAATAGGGGAACACTCGCCTTCCTAAGATCCTTACACCATAACGAGAAAACATTTTGTTTAGTGCGTTTTGGGTAAGTTGCTCTCCCTTTAAATTTGCAAATAGATAGTCTTTAGATTGGAAAGTAGGGAATAGCTTTGCGACAAGTTCTGAAGGTGCTAGGATGTGTCGGATCCTTTCTCCTTTGCCCTTTAACGTGAATTCTACGAATTCCCCTTTCTGGATCCCATCCTTCCATTTTAGGTTAAGCAATTCATGTGGCCTGAGTCCTGTTGTCCAAAGAAAATAGGCGATGAGGCGAAGCCGTAAAGGTGCTTGCTTCATGAAGAGTTTCATTTCCGATTCAGAGATTAAATCGGTTTCTCTGATTCTTGTAGGTGGACAATGGAGTTTGACTGATTCATGCACAATGGATCTAATCTTTGTTAATTCGAGTTGAGATTTTTCAGAACCAAGAGAGAGGATTTTTAAGCAGTGCAAAATAGCGGATTTATCTGCCTTCAAGGTTTTGGAAGTGATACCAGCTTGCCTTCTTGTGAGAAGATAACGGATGATAGCTTCCGATGTGATTTGTTTTCCGTTAAGCGATTTATAAAAGGATAAAAACCTGTTGAGTTCTCTTTTGCTAACAGGAAGATTTAGAATATTAGAGAGTTTGAATTTTTCCATATTTAAAATACGGAAAAACGCTAACCATAGTTAACTTCATTTTTATGCTACATAATCATCGCTTAGGAATTCAAGTCCCTCCGCCCGCAAAACACTCCTTTCATTTTTTCACCAACATTCAAACAAATCACCAACCCCGGAGGGGCTTGAACAGTGACGCGACCAGAAACTGTGACGACCCATAGGGAGTCATAGTTTCTGTAAGTTTGCCAGGAAGGCAAACGTCGAGCGGAGCCGTGCCTCGGAGCGTGACAAACATACGAAGTGTTTGCCGCGGAGAGGTCAAGTCCCGAAGCAAAATCGCTTCGAACAATAATGCCATCGTAAGCCAACTAACGAATTTTACATTCTCACGAGCAATTCATATTGTTAAATTAAAATTTTCTTGTATTCACTAGTTTGTTAGGTGGAAAATGTAACAAATTTGTAGTGAATGAGTTAACTTTAAGAGGGTCTTTGATTTATGCGTCTTTATGTCTTTACATTCGTTATTTGTTTTTTATGTTTTACCAACTGTGAGTTCAATACCGAAAAAGAAACTGGCTCATCGAGTAAAGCTTGTTCTGATGCTTGGAAATTATTCCAAGTTTGTAGAATCATCTATCCAAACGATCTAAGAGCCTGTGATACTCAATGGAATGGAATTGTAGTTTCCTGCGGTATGATGTGAGCTAAGAGAATTATATTCAAAAGATGATCATTCGAATTTTTGGTTTTTTTCTCTTTTGTTTTCTTTTTCAACTTTGTTCTTCTCGTTATTATCTGACGATCGTTTCGCCAGGTGTAACATCTGATTACCGACTCAAATCAATTGGCGGAATTCGGATGTTAGAAGCCTCATATTATGGTACTTGGCATTATACACAAACTGCTTTTTATATGGAACCAGAAAATTTGGATGCTCTTCTGTCTGACCCAAACAATCACATACTCAATCATAAGGAATTGTTTGATTCCGTTTCCAAAGATAAGTCTTCTGTTAGGATCCTTTTTGAATATTGTTACGACCAAACAAAACCAATCCAAATAGATGAGGATAAGGAACAGTATCAATTTGAATGGAATGGAAACGAACCAAAATCAAAAATCTCATATTTATATCCATACTCTTATTATAAAAAGGGAAATCGGATTCGGCAAAAATTGCCGTATTACCAATCGGAACGGTATCCAAAGAACGAATGGAAACAAACGACAGGTTATGACCAGTACTTTTGTGTTCGTAATTTACTCGAGTTTGATGGTTCTATACAAAAGAAAGGTACAAATGAGCTGAAGGTGGTAACACCTAGAGAACAACTTTTGTATTATGAATATGAGTATAATGGAAAATTTATACATGACTCGGAAGAAGAAATTAATTAAAAGATAAATGGTAGCTCGAAGTAAAATGAATCAAAATAAAGTTGTGGTTTTCTTTTTATTTCTTTTCTTTCATTTAGGAATCTATTCTCAAAATAAAATTAGAGAAAAATCTTATTTTGAAGGTGCCTATTCGGAAGTTGTGGCTTACCCACAATTTAGTCCTTACAAAATTAGTAGCAGTTATTCAAATACAGAAAACAATATCAACAACCGCTCCAATGTCATTGGAAATTTAACAAACCATTATGGGACTCACGAACAAAAAGTGGCAAGTTGGATCGCATTTGAAAATGCTCCCAAACCAAAACTCGATGGTCAAAATGTTTCTCTATTCTATGAATCTGTATTCAAATCTGGAGTTGGTCTTGGAATCAGTGTTAATAGTTCAAATTTTCAGGCAAAGGACATTCGGCCAGATAAATCAAATACCATCTTTAATTTAGGATTGTTGACTCGAGAACTTCCCAATTTTCCAAGTTATGATATGAATCATCTGATTGCTTATGAAATCCTATTACCATACCAAACCTATAATGATAATAGTTTTTTACATATGCGGTACCTTTCGTTTCAATTGGGATACCATTTCTTAGAAAGTTCCACATTTGATCCATATGTCCGTGTTGGATTTGGATTGGGTAGGGAACGATTTACAGATTCCTATTTAGTCCAATCAAACCTCACGTTAGGTTCCAGAATATTGTTACATGATCAATTTTATTTGATGGTAGAAGTTATAGGCAATCAATATGATTCCCATAAAAAAACACCAAGCCCAACAGCTGCGAATCTTTTTAGAGAAAAATTGGATCACATTTGGTCTTTGAAAGAATATTCGGCAAAGTTTGGTGTCGGTATTTCTTATTAATTTTCTAGATACCAGTTTTTTAAAAATGGTTCTAAAAATATCTTTCCTAATTCTTACTCTACTTTTTGTTAGTGGTAAGTTGGTTATTTTATGATTCCAAAGAAATTACTATTATTCTCTTTTATTTTAGTTACTGCGATGAGTTTTCAGCTTCATTCTGCTAGGCTTTTTTCCATTCCTAATGCAAACCAATCAAATTTAGAATGTCGTCTGAAAACTGGTTATTACTTGGAGACAATTCCTTTGGAGAATGGAGAATTAAATATCCATGTCGAAATCACAAATGAATTTGCAACCTTCCATCGCATTATCGATAAATTCTATGTGAAAAATAAAATCAATTGGTTAAAAGATTGTGAATTTGAACTCGTTACGTTAGAAATCACAGATCCTATTTTATTGGATTCAGACTTTATTGGAAACAAAACTTACTATAAAGTAAAACAAATCAATGAAAACAAATACCAATATGTGGAAGTGAATAAACAAAATGTTTTATCTTTGGATTACCAAGGTGTTTATTTCCCCCATGCAGTAGTGGAGTGAGGTGGAAAAGTGGGAGGGAAGATCATCTCCTTTGGGGGAGAGTTTTTAGTTCCAATGAATTTATGATTGTTTTGGTTTTTATGAAACTGTACTAAATCCAACCCATAAAGAATTTAGCTTTCATTATCATTGCAATCAAATACTCTTCTGCCTTGTTTCTCAATTGTGCAATTGTATTCCCAAAAGCAGTTCCAGCTGGAGGGATCAGTGTTTGGCTTGTCACACCACCAGAATTTAGGTTCTGGTTTGTTGGAACTCCTCCACGGATGCTATGGAAGGTATATACTTGATTGGTGGTTGTTGGTTCAGAGATCACAATGTCTTGTAGGCCATCAGCATTGGTATCTTGGAATCTAATTCCTTGGGAAAAATTTCGATTTGCAAATGAACCTGAAAAGAGACTAGCCGATGATCCTCCGGCGCTTAGATCCATATTGCGAAATCCTGTGTTTTGATCATTTAACACTAAATAAACGTCACCGATCCCAGAACTAGCACCAGTGGATCCAATCAAAAGATCAGGCGATCCATCTCCATTTGAATCACCTGATGCAAGAGTACCTCCAAACAAACAACTACTACCATTACAACTAAGAGTAGGAGGTCCAATGAATGTTGACACTGGCTGATTTTGATAAGGACTTGTGGAATCACAATTGGAATGGTATACAAAAACAATCCCTTGGTTTGTATTGAAGGTGGGTCCACCAACAGCAAGATCGATACAACGATCTGAATTAAAATAATCCAAAACAAAATTTGCCCCAAATTGGCAACCAGTTCCCGTCGCACAACCAGGGGAAGGTACAACTGGGGCAACCAAAAATTGCTGGGGAGATGATGGCAATAATCCTTGATTGGAAATAAAAATATAGATCCTTCCCAAACTAGAGGAATAGGTAGCTGCACTGACAACAAGGTCTAAATAACCATCTCCATTCACATCTCCTGCTAATGCATACGATCCGAAATTATCGTTAACATTTGGTTTATACGATATATCAGCAGTATTGGTATCCTGTGTCTTGATTGCAGGAGATCCTTGGCTATAAAATATAAATACTTCATCATTCCAAGGAGATGCAAAAATTCCGTCATCATAACCATCGTTGTTAATGTCGGCTCCGATAATATTCGTTCCAAATCTCCCTGTCCCAGACAATCCGCTAAGAACTGCGTCCGCTGTTCCACCCGAATTTAGATTTTGGGATGGGATACCTGATTGACCACGGCTTAGGAAAAGATATGCTTTACCTAGATAATTTGTAGCGGGAGTGTAAGCTTGAGCTCCAACAAACACATCAGCAAACCCATCTCCGTTGAAATCTCCAGATGCAATCCGAGAACCAAAATAAGTTTGCGTGATCCCATCCGTTAAACTTGTGTTCGGTGTAACATTCAGTTGTTTTGTATTAATGTTTGTTGTATATACGTATCCATATCCTATATTTGCAGCTGAATTATTCGCCGACACAATCAAATCAGGATACCCATCTCCGTTCGTGTCTTTATTTGTACCTTTACGAACAAGGATAACATTCGGTTTTTCTAATGGGATTTGTACATAAATAGTGTGCAAACTTCCATAGATCCAAAAACTATTTGTTATCGCTTTTGCTGGTAAAGGAAAACTCCAACTTCCATTGACAACAGGGACTCTTGTCGGTGGGGCGTCATCATAACCGACATTCACAAAACTGACGTCAGATGGTGCAGTTCCTACAACAAAGCCCGTCTCCACGATGGAGTAATTTGTCAAATTGGAAATGGTAGCTCTAGATTCTGGTAATAAATATAAATAAATTCCAGGTGAATATCGTTTGAGCAAATCTTTATTTGGACAAAGGAAATTGTCTAACTTCATCAGACATTCGAGAGGAGGGTGGGTTAAAGGATTTGCCCAACAATTGGATAAAAATAGAAAAAAACCAATGGCAACAATACTTCGCTTAAATATGTTAAAAAAAACACGTTTTGCCATTTTTGTTTACAACTAACAATGAGTTGATGTTTTGATTTTGTTTACGGGAAGGCAATCAATAATTGCGATGATTCCAGAGAGAAATCGAGATTTTTAGAAAAAAATATCTTTCCTTTTCTTTTTGCTTCAAAGACCATACTCCGCATGAGTTTTTTTGAAAGTTTAAAAGCCGTCGCAGCTCAGGCAGTAGAGCTAGTCCAAAACAATCCCCAAGTTGTTTCTGGGATCCAAAAGATCATCGAAGAAAATGGTGGAGTATCGGGAATTGTGCAAAAATTCAAAGAAAAAGGTTTTGCAGATGCTGCTTCTTCTTGGGTAGGAACTGGTGAAAATGTAAGCATCGGTGCCGATGATGTTTTGAAGGTCTTAGGAAATGACTCAGTGAAGGAACTAGCGAAAAAAGTGGGTCTTGATACTGACGCTACAGCAGGGCTTGTTGGAAATTTATTGCCTATCGTTATTGATAAATTATCACCTGATGGCAATGAACCATCTGGAGACATCACTTCTCAACTTTCCAGTTTGGCATCCTTATTCACTAAATAGGGTGATCAAAATTGTTTAGATATTATCTTTGATTTCTGAAAAACTGCGGTCAGGGTTCATGGTATAAGCCCCTTTAAAAGGATGTGGAGGATTTCCTCCCCATTCGATTGGGGATAGAAGAGAAAAATAATCTCCTTCCTCTTTCGAATAAAGGTAAATCACCTGACCTGGTTTTTTTTCAAATTGGCATTTTGCCTTATGCAGTTCAATATCCTTTTCCGCTTGTTTGAGGATGAGTTCAGCTTCTTCTTTCAAAGCACGAATTTGTTTGGCAATGACCTCCAACTTTCCATGAACATGGAGTTTGACTGATTCTTCCGCCAATTCAATTTCTTTTGCACGATCCACCAAACTAATTGCGGGTGCTAGTCGACTGGTTCCATATGTGAGGCTGTGGTGGGGGATCGTGGATTCTTCCATATTATCTTTTAGACAAAACCAATGATCTTTCCATAGAATTTATTTTTGAATGGGAACTTTTGTTTCATGGTGGTAAACATTAAATAAAGAAAAAGGCTCTCCCATGATTAACGGGAAAGCCAAGTTGCCAAGGATAGACGATTTGTGTTTTTATGATAATGGTTGGTATTGGATGACCATTGCTTTTGCCTTAATTTCTTTCGGCATATTTGTTTTGGATAACGTTTTTAACAACGAATCCTTATCTTTGGATTTACCAAGTTGTACCACAAAAAATCCATTTTTCACTACAATGAATGATTTAGATTTGAGTTTGCCTTGGTTATCCGCTTGGAGTTGGGATAAAAATGTCTCTGCTGATTTACGGTTTGTAAATGCAGCTAATTGGATGGTTAAATACTTTCCGTCGTTATTTTTTACCGATTTTGGAATGTTGGAAGAAACATGATTTGGTTTTTCTTTTCCTTTGGAAACAGGAGAAATGTTTTTTAATTTCTCTTCTTTTGCCACATAAACATTTCTTTGTTCTTTTGATTTTGTCAAATCAACAACTTGTTGTTTCTTTTCTTCTTCCTCATCTTTCGCTGTTGAAGTTTCCATGTAGTATGGATGGTTCCCAATATCAGCCATTGGAATTTCTTGTGAAGAAACGGATTCTTTTGGTTTTGTACCTTGGACTAAAGAGGAAGCAACTTGAGTTCCTTGCGGATTCAAATTTGTAGTCTCTTCTCCTTTTTTGGCCAATGAATCGGGAGTAGGTAGATTCGTTTCCGTAGTCTCTGGGTTTGTGTTAGCGAGAGCCGGTTTCATGGAAGTATGTGTTTCTTCCGTTTTCCCTTTCCCGACTGAAACTCCTAAGAAGAAAATCGAAAAAAATAAGGCAAATAGAAAGAGTGATAATACTCCAATCCTTTGTTTGTCTAAATTGATAACGTAAAAAACTCTCTCTTTCATTTTTGAATCCTTTTTTGAATTTCTTTATAGATAATTACGATTTGTTCTTTTAAGCCTTCTCTATCAGTATCGTTCGTTACGACAAAATCAGAGAGAGACTTTTTTTTCTCAATGTCCATCTGTGATGAAGTTCTTCTTTCAAAATCAGATTTTTCCATCCCGCCTCGTTGTTTCACTCGTTCCCAGTTTTGGTCTTTGGGAAGGTAAACTGTCACCGTGAAATCACAAATGGTATGAGCATCAGTCTCAAATAGGAGTGGAACTTCCCAAGCGACAATACTCCCTTCTTTTTGGGATTGGAAGAATTGAAGGAATGATTTTCTGACCAAAGGATGTAGGAGTTCATTTAATGACTTTAACTTTGATTCGTTGCTAAAAGCGAGTTCGGCAATTTTAGTACGATTGATTGTACCATCTTCCAGTTCAATGGAAGGTCCAAAAATAGAGATTAATTCTGATTTGACTGGGCTATTTGGTTCTGTGAATGTACGGGCAATCGCATCAGAACTGATCGTCACTGCACCTAATTCTCCAAAGATGGAAAGTGCAGTGGATTTCCCTGATCCTATCGATCCAGTGATCCCAATTAATGTTTTGTTGGAAACGAGTGCCACGGGTTTATAACATAAAAAACCCGTGAAAGTACAAGTATTTTTTTATCCAGTTTTAGAAAAAAAATACTAAAGTTTTATTCGATTAGTTTTTGTTTACAGTTCCATTGATGATCCAGTCTTGTACGAGTTTGGCGGACAATTCTGGGTCTTCAATCATGGGAGCATGTCCTATATTTTCAAGGAGTACGGTTTCCAATTTTGTTTTTAGTTTCTTTTTTAATACATCCATAACCGAATAATGGATTACCTTGTCTTCTTTTCCCCAAATGGTAAGGCAAGGAGCTTGGATTTTATCCAGTTGTGACTCTAAGACATAACCCTCTTTCCTGATTTGTTTTAATATTTGTCCATTCCACTCTCGATTGGCTACAGATTTCTCAGCAAAATAGGACTTAAGAAAAGATGGTAAGTAAGGTGGTTTTACAAATGTAAATTTGAGAAGTCTGTCAAAATCTTCAGTGTCTTTGACAAGCAGTGGGCTTTCCTTACCAGTAAGTTCAATTGTTTGCATTTCACTTGGGACAGGGCTTTTGATCCCTGCATTGTCAAATAGGATCAGTGACTTCACAAGTTTCGGGTATTTGGCTGCAAAAATTCCTGATATCCCACCACCCATTGAATTTCCTGCGATATGAAATTCGGTAAGCCCTAATTTTTCCGTGAATTGTTGCAGACGCACCGCTTGTGCTTCTTGGGTGTATGGGATGGATTCGGGTTTACTTGATTCGCCAAATCCAGGTAAATCAGGTGCGATTACCCGTATGTTTTTGGGAAGGTGTCTTGAAAAACGTGTCCAATGGTCTTTGTCACCACCAAAGCCGTGTACGACGAGAAGTGTTTCTCCGTTCCCAGGTTTTTCCGTATACTTCCATACCAAATCATCAACCACAATCGATTTTGATTCCAAGTCAGACCTGAATCTTTCGATGCTAATGCCTGTTTTGTGAAGACTGGATGCACATCCTAAGATACTAAAAACGACTAGAAGAATGGTGAGTTTGAGTGTTTGGTTTGGTTTCATTTTGGTCCTTACAAAAAATTCAAAGGTTCGTTGACAGAGGGCTATGAAAAAATACTTTGGTCGTAACCGAGGCCCTGTAGCTCAGTCGGTAGAGCAGAGGACTGAAAATCCTCGTGTCGGCAGTTCGATTCTGTCCGGGGCCAAGGTTACCTATTTTCCTACCTTTCTTTCTTCTCCCATCGACCAAAGACCTAAAAATTCGTTCTCTTCTACTTTTTTACAAAGTTCAGGTTTATATAGTTTTTTCACTGGAGGTTTTGGGTAGATGTGGATTTCGTCATTATCGGGAATGAAGGTTAACATTCTCAGAATGGTATCTTGGCCTTCAATTTCATACATGGTATAAGACATACCTTTGGAAGGAATGATTTGGGAAGTTTCCAAATACTTTCGCGCTTGTTCAGACATATTCCTAAAGTTGATTTTGGTTTCGTTTACGAGCAACTAAAAAGTTTTTTTTCGATTTCCATTTTTCTGAAAACGATTTGCAAAGAGTATCAGATTCTCTCGGATTTTGGATGATTGCCCAACGGAAACATTCAGTCTGAAAAAATGATTCCAATGTTTGGAGAGTCCAAATAAAGATCCAGGTGCAATCGCCATTCCTATTTTTTTTGCTTCTAATAATAATTTATCTCCATCTAACGCGGATTCAATCCAAAGAACAAATCCACCATCTGGTTTTGTGATTTTGAGGTTTCCATCACTCTGGGTGATGAGTAATTCCATAGTTTCTTTGCTTAACTTTTTATATTCAGATCTTAAAAATTTCAAATGCCTTTCGTAAGTTTGCCTTTTCAAAAATTCAAGTACACAGATTTGAGTTGGATGGTTTTCTGCAATTTTGAAAGCTCTTGCAATTTTGGAAACCGAATGGATTCCGTTTTTTGTCACAACCCAACCCATACGAAGGCCTGGTGAAAGTGTTTTTGAAAAGGATGAACATAAGAATGATTTTGGACCATTGTTTGTATGAGGGAAAAAACTTACTAATGGTTTTGGCCTAGTTCCTTCAAAGTACAAATCACCGTAGATATCATCTTCAACAAGGTGAATTCCATATTTGTATGATACATTTGCTAGGCTATGTTTTGTTTCATCACTGAATAAAATTCCATTTGGGTTATTAAAATTGGAAGCAAACAAAAATACTTTTGGTTTGTGGCGTTTGACCAGTTTTTCAAATTCCGAGATACTGATCGTTTCCTTACCACGGTAGGGAATTTCTACAACTTTCAATTTTAGTGTTTCTAAGATTTGGAATAGGCCAACATAAATGGGAGACGGGACAATGACAGTATCACCAGGTTCTGTGACAGCAATCAGAGAATAGGTGATTGCTTCTGTACAACCAGATGTGATTTGAATTTGGTTTGTATTCACTCTGTAACCGAACATGGAAGTACGTTTTGCTAACCATTCTCTCAGGTGGGGATTCCCTTGAAGGTCACCATACCTAAATATTTCTTTGTGTAAGAGTGCTTTTTTGAATGCATTGTTTAACTCATGGATTGGTAAATAGGCCTCGGATGGAATTGCAGCTCCAAAAGAGATGAGTTTCGGATCCATCACTGTATTCATGATTTGTTGGATTCTATCATCTGCTTCCACAGTATCATAAAATTCATTTTGAGGTCCGAGGATGAGTGAACTTATATTTTTTTGAACATAGTATCCAGATTTATTTTGTACATAAATGTAACCTTCTTCCTCTAAAATCCTATAGGCTTCTTTTGCAGTGGTAAGACTACAGGATTTGATAGATTGGATTTCTCTTAAAGATGGTATTTTCTCATTTTCTGAATAAAATCCTGATCGAATCTCATTTTTTAAATCAATGGCGAGTTGTTCGTACTTAGTTTTTACCATCTGTATACCTATAGTTATAATGATCTGTATATGGACAGATGTTTCTCTATCTGATAAATTATCATTATGGAAACGAATCTTGCAAACCAATTTTTAGCAAAAAGGACAAACGGAATTCGATCTTCAGTCATCCGAGAAATATTAAAAATAACAGTACAGGATTCCGAATTTTTGTCGTTTGCGGGTGGACTTCCCAATCCAAATTTATTGGACGAGAATTTACTATTAAAAGCAACAGAAGAGACGATTCGATCTTACAGTCGAGTTGCGTTCCAATATGGAGATTCTGCAGGTTACGAATCACTGAGAAAAAGAATCCAACTTGAGTTTTTGGATGTTCAGGTTCACAGTCATTCTATCTTCATCACCCATGGTTCACAACAAGGATTGGACCTTCTCGGTAAACTGTTCTTAGATGAAAACACAACTCTTTTATTAGAAGAACCAGTATATTTAGGTGCTTTACAGGCTTTTTCACCTTACAGACCTAATATGATTCCATTACCCATGGAGTCTGATGGACCAAATCTTTTGGAACTGGAAAAAATCCTTTCGGAAGAAAAGATCCATTGTTTTTACACAAACCCAAGTTACCAAAATCCATCGACAATTACTTGGTCATTGGAAAAAAGAAAGCTTGTTGCCTCTCTTTTGGATCAATATGAAGTTATTATATTTGAGGATGAAGCCTATAAGTATTTAGATTTTAAGGGTGTTGTTTATCCTTCCCTATCTTCTTTTCGGGAAAGGCTGGACCTAACGTTTGTTTTAGGAAGTTTTTCAAAAATTATTTCGCCAGGATTTCGGTTGGGATGGGTAGTCGTTCCCGAGTTGTACCAAAAAATTTTCACCAATGCCAAACAAGGAAATGATTTAAACACCAATCAATTTTCCCAAGTTGTGATGGACCTTCTCCTATCTTCTTTGGATTGGAAAGAACACCTATCCAAAATCCAATCGTATTATGCGAAACAAAAGGAACATTTGGTAGAACTTCTGAAGTTCCACCTTCCCGAAGTTAGATTTGAGGAACCAAAAGGAGGGATGTTCCTTTGGACAGAATACCCAAATGTGACAGAGAAGGATATGATGGAGGGTATTATGGATAAAAAAGTTGTGATGGTTCCTGGAAATGAATTTCGTTTGGTAGGTAAAGATTCTGCCTTCTTTCGAATGAATTATAGTTTTTTGCCAAGCCTTGAAATGGAAGAGGGTGTAAAGCGGATCGTTTCTGTTTATCGCGACATAATTACGTAACAAACGTATAGTAAATTTTGTTTGACAAATGCTATATGTATGTTTACTTAATAAGTATGAAGCCTGCTGTCACCAAAGCTTTACATCCAAAGTTTTCTGTCCTCAGTTTGGAGGAAAAATTGGAAATCCTCAAAGATGATCCTAACTTTAGGATGATTGTGGAACAGATCTACCAAAACTATAAGGAAAACAGGTCTACAGTGATTCTTTGATTTGCTTCACATTCCCTTTCCTATTTCTATGGAAGGAAAGTAGGTAATTATGAATCTAGATCTCACTCCACAAGAAACAAAACAACTTTTAGATGCACTCACTGTATTTGAATGGGTGAGTAATGCTCCCCATGAAGAATCCGATCCAAGTGTGGATGGATTCCTCCAATCCTTACTCGGAAAACTTTCCAAAACAATGGAAAATAGTCCAATTGTATCTGAAAACGGAATGTATACCATCGCGGAAGAATATTTCCAAGAAGTATTTGAATCTTATATAGAACCATATAACGATGATGTGTTTTGGACTGAACTCACAACAGAACTAGCCCAAAGAGATTTGGAACTTTCTATGTCAGAAAAAGAATTGGAAGCATTAGCACCAGAAACCTACGAAACAAAAGTAGCCAAAGAAGCAGAAAAATATGATTCTGAATTTGAAAAGAATGGTGTGGATCGTTTGTTCTTAAAAAAGTAAAACAACCGAAGGGAAAGTAATGAGAATTCAACACTTAAATTAAGTTTTGATTGGAATCATTTTTTTCCCATTCAATGAGTACCATCGTTTGGTCATCTTCTTGTTCTTCTTTTCCTTGGAATAAAAACAATTGGATGACTAGTTCGGCAAGAACCCTTTCTGATTCTTTATTTTGAAAATCAGAAAGAATTTTTTGGATTCGATCCATACCAAACTCTTCTCTTGCTTCATTTTTTTGTTCCAACATTCCATCGGTAAAAAGTAAAATACGATCCCCTTCCATAATTTGGAATTGTTTTTGGGTATAAGGTTGGTCCTTCTTTAAACCAATGATATTCCCTGTTCGGTTTAGTATGATTTGATTTCCTACAGATTGGAAAATCTGATTGGGGTGGCCCGCTGAAGAATAATAGACCGTTTTCGTTTTGGTATCAATGTCCAATAAAAATCCTGAAAATACGATTTTCAAACCTGAGAATTTATTTTGGATCTTTTGGTTGAGATGGTTCATCAAATCATCTGTTTTGGTGATAAATCGTTTGATGGCCTCATATTCCGATTTGATGGCCATTGTGTAAAGGGCTGCTTGGATTCCATGACCTGTTGCATCCGCTACAAAAAAACGAACCGTTCCATTATCCAATTCAAAGATATCATAAAAATCTCCACCCACTTCGTCTTGGGGCTGGAAGTAGAGATGGATTTTTAATGGATCAAACTTGATTCCATCTTCCGGTAAGATCTTTTGTTGGATTTTTTTTGCGAGTAATAGATCTTTTTTGATACGATTTAAAGAAAAGTTCAACTGGTAAGTTCGTTCCGATACAATTTGTTCCAAATTCTCAGTAACAGCTAACAAAGATTCATTGCTAATTTTTAAACTTTCTGCCAATTCTTCTGCCCGTACAAATGCATTAGCGATCCTACTTGAGAGGATCAGAGATTGGATGAAAATGAAACACAATAAGGCATAGGGAGTAAGTCCAATCCCTCGACTGTTTAAACTATGTTTTAGAATATCAAAAGAAACAGAAAATGCTAATATCAGTAAACCAATCAAAAATAGTTTTGAATTTGGTCGGCTATTGATGACTGCTTTTAAATTAATATGTATGACATAACCAATGATGACAAACGCCAGTATTTGAAAACCATAGAGTAAAATGGTAAACACTGAAATTGGCAAAAACAATGTAAGAGCAAAAAGGCAACTAACAATGAGTGCACGACGAACGTGTTTTGCCTTTGATTCTTCTGGAAATAAAGAATGAATGAATAATAAAAACGTAGGAACAGCAAAGTAATAAGAGGCAAATTCAATTCGAAATGCTGTTGGCCAATGGAATTTTGGAAACAGTTCTAAAACATACCTTTCACCCGTAAATGCAAGGCGTATTCCAAGTAATACACAAAAGATCGCAAAGTAAAAAATGGATTTTTCTTTTCGTTTATAAAAGAATAAACCAAAATGATATAAACCTATGAGTGATAGTGCGCCGAGTAAAAACAATTCTCTCGCATTGGAAAACATCTTTTCCCGATCTAACGCATATTTGTTTCCTAATATGGGAGTTCCCCAAAACCCACCAAAATTGTTTTCATAATTGGCAATATGAAACACAAGTTCGATCACTTCATCATCAGGAATGAGAGTATAATACTTGGATTTGATCCTAGGAGTGTCATCAAATTGGTTGATGCCTGGTTTTCCTTGCCCACCAATGAGAACTCCATTGGCAAAAAACCGATAGGAAGTGGCGATATCTGGAATATAAATCCTAAGTTCTTGGCCTACGGTTTGTTTGTTGATGTGGATGAATGCACGTAGGGTGACTTTCCCCGTTCTAGGTAATTCGATTCCTCCATACTCTTCATTTTGCCAAGAGTTGGGAATTGCTAGGTAACCTGTGAGTTCTTTTTTTCCATGAAAAGGAGGGTAGTGGAATTCCCCAAAGTACAATTCCCATTCCCCCTCTAGATCGATCGCTGTGTCTTCTTTAAAGGTGATTTCTGTTAAATCTAATACACCTTGGCGGAAGTGTAAATTCCGATCGAAGTCTGGGTTTTGGCACTGGCAAAAACATAAGACAATGGAGGCATAGACCAATCCCAGAAAACTCTTTCGCATGTTCTTTAGTTTCTTTCTATCTATGGAATGGAAAGAACTAATTTCGTCCAGTATATCCTATGACATCCATAAATGCAGAAACAGAAAAAACAGCCTTTCCTGGCCCAGGTTCGCCATACCCTGGAGGGGTTGGTAAACCATAAGATTCGAACGTTTCTTTCCATGCTCGTAACAGTTCACAAAAATAAACAAGAGGAGGGCCCGCTTGTTGGCCAAGAGTTGTGTATGGCTCAGGGCACCATGCTGTAAATCTAGGCACAATTCCTTTTGACATAAAAAAGTCTAACCCTTGTTTTGTGGATGTGATGGCTTCTTTTACTGTTTTGAATCCCCAAGGTTCAGAAAGTTCAACTCCACCTACAAAGTTAGGAATTACATTTTCGGGTCCAAATACTTCTGCTGAATCCACAACTCTTCGGATCCAATTTTCATACCCAATCCAACTTGCTTTCCCAGGGCATATTTTTTCAAATAGTGCTTTGTCCCATACTTCATAATTGGGATGGTAAATTTGAATCCCTGCATCTTTGAATTTTTGGCAATCTTCCTTTTCAAAGGCTTGAGCTACCAGTTTTCCCATCCATCGTTTCGGAAACCTAGCTTCAATGGCTTCAGGGTATTGTAAGTAAAAATCAACTTCCGATTTTTTCTTAAGATTGGTGAGGACGGATCCACCTGTGATTGTATACACTTTTGCAATCTCGTCTTCTGCATCTACCCAAGATAACACTTCTAAAATATCTTCTACATCCTTGACTCCCGTATAAGGACGACCCGCTCCTTTTTGTTGGCGGTAGTTATGGTTGATGTCACAATACGCACATTCTTCGTCTTTTCCAAAGTACTGGCAGTTACGAAAGACAGTTAAATACAGAAGGTAACCCCATTCGATGACAGGTGCAATTTCACCAGGAAGTTTTCCGGATTTTGTTTTGTGTCTGTACCAAGAAGGAATGGGTGGGTATTCTGCTGTTCCAATTTCTGTATCCTCTAAAAACAGAGTTGGTTTTCCCTCTTTTAGTTTCATTTTGTACGGGGAATTTGGGTTATTTCGTGTGGAGATGACGGTCTTTAAAAGTCCAAAATGGCCACCGCTGATTTTGATTTCTTCTGGGGCTTTGGTATCTGCTCCATCTTTTAGGTCCGCTAGCGGAATATGATCAAAGGAAAAGATAAAGTAATCCTTAGATTTATAAGGGTCTTTGACTTGGAAGGCCTCTGGGAAAAAATGAATCCCTTGTCTTAAGATGTCTTGTTTGACAATGGCTTCCATAGGTAAGTCTTTATACGTTCTTTCCATTTCTTCTAATAAAGAGAGGGAGGAGGCAGGTCTTTGGTGCAATGTAGAGGTTTCAGCCATATTTGGAGTTTTTTTCTTCCTTTCTCTTAGACAAAGCGATTTTCCCAGAGAACGAGCGAAAAACCCCCGAAAAACGTAGGATCCGAACGAAAATACTGAATATTCGTTTACAAATCCGATCGCTAAATTATTTTTTTTCCGAACTAATGAAATTTTTTTCATTCTAGAAAAAAATACAAAAAAACTGGGAATTTTAGCTAGCTCAGTTTGTTGATTAGAGAGTAACGAAAGTACAATTTCACTAAGGGACAGGACGATATGAAAGCATCGAAACTAACCATCATGGGACTTGCGCTTCTTTTCACTGGGCTTACAGTTTGTAAGAAACCAGAGGCAGAAGTATCAGAAGCACCTAAAAAACCAGCAGACTTATCTGCGGTAGTCGTATTTGCGGTAGGAGATTCTAAAATCCAACACGCAGACCAAACGGAAGAAAAAGCACAACTTGGTGCTCTTCTGAAAACAGGGGATAATGTAGTCACAGGCGACAATGGAAAAGTAGACATCCAATTTGCAGATGGCTCGAGCATTCGTATCTCTCCAAAGTCCGCGATTGACTTTGCAAAACTTTCTCAAGACAACGCTGGAACAACAGACACTCAAATTGCTCTTGTTTCCGGAAAAGTATTCGCGAAAGTTAACAAAGCAAAAAAAGAAGACAACTTTACTGTCGTAACACCAACTGCAATTGCGGGTGTGCGAGGAACTTCTTTCATCGTAGAATCAGCTGAAGGAAAACCAGCAAAAGTGAAAGTGGTTGAAGGTGCAGTAGCATTTGCTCCACGGGTTCCAGCTTTAGAGAAACTTTCTGAAGAAGAAATTTCAAAAAACGCTGACCTTAAAAAACTACAAGAGTCAATTGCAAAGGCTGAAGTGATCTTGGAAAAAGACCAAGCTTCTACTCAATCAGCAAAATCTGCAGAACTTGCGAAGTCAGCTGACATTCAATCTTTGGATTTATCAAAAGCATTCAAAACTACTGAGAAAGAAAAACTCGTAGTAGAAAGTGCAAAACTTACTAAAAACGAAGAACAAGAAATCAAAACGATCGTGACTGTTGACAAACAGACAGCACAAGAGATTGTAAAACTTAGTGAATCAGCTCAAACTGATAAACTCGATGAATTGAAAAAACAAGAAATCGACACTAAAAAGCAAGCGATCGAAAAAGAAGTAGCGAAACGACAAGAAGAAGAGAAGAAAAAATTCGAAGAATCTTTAGCTAGCCAACCAAAAGAATTCAAATCTAAAAAAGACATCGTAAACTACTACGAAAGAATCGAAAAAATCGTGTTAGTCGATGGAAAAACAGTGATTGGTGCAATCATCAACCAAGAAAATGGTCAATTGATTGTTCACACTGAAAATGGTGTTAAAAAAATTGATATGGACAATGTAGAAGAAGTCATTTACGACCTTCAACAAAAATCCAAATTCTAAAACAACCACACCCTTACGTAGAAAAGAAGCCTGGAGGGAATTCCCTTCGGGCTTTTTTTATGTACTCGCGTTTTTGTATTCGTTCCAAAGGATCCGAATGGCATTGATGAGAGGACTAACCTCGATGAGAAGTAAATTGTTTTGGTATTTCACAAGGAGTGTGTTTTGGCCAAATCGGTCCATTTCTCCCCATTCTACTTGTAATTCTGGATGGTGGGTAAGTGCTTTTTGGATGAGGACTTTTACTTCAAAATCAGAAAGTGTTTCATCGATCTCACCTAAGTCCTTTAGGATGGACAAAAAAAAAGTTTTGGCGAGTTCTCGTTGAAATTCCGCTGATTCCTCTTCGTTCATATCTACTCTTTCGGTAGATTCAGAGAATCCTCAGTAAAATATTCGTCTGCATGGTAAGAGGAACGGACAAGTGGGCCAGATGCGACAGTTTTAAATCCAATTTTGTAAGCTGTTTCTTTCCACAATTGGAATGTTTCTGGGGGGATAAAACTTTGGACTGGGTAATGAGTTGGACCAGGTTGAAGGTACTGCCCAATGGTCAACATTCGCACTCCATGATCATATAAATCTTGTAAACATTGATTGACATCCTCTTCTGTTTCCCCAAGTCCAAGGATCAGTCCACTTTTTGTAAGGAATCCATGTTTTGCGATATGAGTCAAAACTTCGAGGGACCTACGGTAATTTTTTTGGGGAGTGATTGTGGGAAAGAGTCGTTCCACGGTTTCAATGTTATGGTTGATGATATTGGGTTTGGCGGCATATAGAATTTGTAAGGATTCTTCTTTGGCCTTAAAATCAGGGATGAGTACTTCGATGGAACATTCAGGTCGGTAGGTTTTGATTTTTGTGATGGTTTCTGCGAAATGGTTTGCCCCGCCATCTTTTAAATCATCTCGGTTGACTGCAGTGAGTACCACATGTTTAAGCCCCAGTGCTTCAACAGACCTTGCTACTTTTTCTGGTTCATCCATTTCAAGGGGTTTTGGTTTTCCAAACGCCACATCACAGTATTGGCAACGTCTTGTACAAATATCCCCTGCCAACATATAGGTAGCTGTTTTTCGGTTCCAACAATGGTTGAGGTTTGGGCAACTTGCCGACTCACAAACAGTATGTAATTGTTTGGTTTCCACCTCCGCCCGAACTGTTGATAAGGCATCGGACTCTTTTGGGAAACTCACTCGCACCTTCATCCAATCTGGGAGAGGTTGGGTGGGGTTCAAATGTTTTGAGCGAGGTTTCTTTTTTAGTGGATTCATACCTTCTTTAGACTTTTTGAAATGAGGCCACTTTGTAAAATGGAAAAACATGAGGATCAATGCATTTCTTGCCAAATTAGGTTTAGGTTCCCGACGAAAAGTGGAAGAATTGGTCCTTTCGGGCCGGGTCAAAATCAATGGTAGTACGATCACGGATTTGTCCTTCCAAGTCAATGAGGATGACACCATCCTTTTCGATGGAAAACCAGTCGGAAAAGAGGAAGGATTTGACTCTCGACCAAAAATCATAGCGTTCAACAAACCAGCTGGATTTCTCACCTCTCATGAAGACAAACACCATGAGAACACCATCTTCACCTTATTACCAGAATCGTTCCAAAAATACAATTATGCCGGCCGTTTGGATTTAGATTCAAGGGGACTAATCCTTTTGTCTATCGATGGGAATTTTATCCAAAAAGTAACACATCCCAAAAACAAAATCGATAAAGAATACATCATCAGTTTAAAACAACCTGTGAGTTGGAAAAAAATTGCCGAAGAATTTATGTTAGGTGTAAGAGAAGGAGGAGAAACTCTACGTGCCCTATCTGTAAAACCAGCCAATGTGGTTCCCGAAAAAACCCAACCAGGGTTTACAAGTTACCTTAGCATTGTCCTAAAAGAGGGGAAAAAAAGACAAATTCGTAGGATGTGTAAAACAAAGGATTTAGTTGTTCTTGATTTGTATCGAATTCGGATCGGTAAATTGGATCTCCGCAATTTTCATTTGGAAGAAGGAAAATACAAAGAGGTCACAGAAGGACAAGTTCTAGGCAATCCAAGTTCTTAATTTAGTTGAAGAATCCACTCGACTCATAAAATGGTGAGGTTAGGGGATTTGTTTTTTTGAAATCAAAACCATTTTTATTTTACCCAGTCGTAGTCTTTTTATTTATCTTTGTCATAGATAAAATTTTTTTATTACCCATCTTTCATGATGAATTTTTGCAAGCTGGTAATTCAGTATTTTACTTTCAAAGAAAGGTTTTAAAAGATCGTTTGCTAAAAGATCCAGATTTGAAGGAAAAAAAACTGACTTTGGTTTTTGGAGATTCTCGTTCTTATCCTTTTTCAGAAATAGGAATCCCTGAACCTTATAAAAAAAATTGGACACTCTATAATTTCAGCAGCCCACAAGGAATTCCAATGAATTCCTACATCCAGTTCCAAGAAATTTTGGAATCTGGTGTTACTCCCGATTTTGTCATTCTTTCTTTAAGCCCTGAGGCCTTTGATGATTCCAAAGGGTTTATTCTATCTCCATTTTTACGAATGGGATGTGATTCCAATTGTATTGAGACTGTTTGGGAAGATGTCCCTTTCAAAGAAAAGTGGGATTACCTTTTAGATCGAGTATTTGCCATCCGAAGTATAGAATTCAATTTATCTCTTTTTACTTCCAGGCTCAAACAAGGAAAATTAAAAGAATACAAATCTTCACACAACAAAGAATTTCAGCTTATCAATTATACGAAGGGTGAATATTTGATGTATGGCGTTCAATCCAATCCAATAGAAAAAATTAAAAATGACACGATTCGAATTGGAAATTTGTACATGAGATCCTATTCAATTGGTTCTTCCCAATTTCCCTATGTAGAAAAAATATTAAAAATCACTAAAGAGAAAAAAATCAAAACCTTGGTATTGTGGCCAAAAGTTTTTCCAGATTATTATTCTTATTACGAAAAATTTCATATAAAAGAAGTTTGGTGGAACAAAGTTGAAACATTGGCAAAGAAATATGATGCAAATACACTCAATTGGAATACGCCGAATACTTGCGATTTGTTCAATGATGCGTCTCACCAATCTGCATTTTGTTTTGTAGACCAGATGAAAGAAATTTGGATCAATACCGCTGAAAAGTAGATTTAAAAATATTCCTTATAAAATTAAGGCACCACTTCTCGCAAAACGGAATCAAATATCCTACCGGTTTGCGATATGGAGTTTTTTAAGTAGTACAATTTCCATTTGGTCGATTTTAATCATCACCAATCTCTCTGGTCATACTCTTCTCATCGGATCCTTTGGTGCCACTTCGGTTTTGTTATTTGCAGTCCCTGATGCACCTTTATCACAACCAAGAAATTTGATAGGTGGTCATCTTTTATCAGCAATGATTGCCGTTTTACTTGTGTATCTGTTTGGGACCAATTTTTTCACAATTGGTTTATCGGTTGGGTTATCGATTCTTGTGATGTACCTAACTCATACCTTACACCCACCAGGAGGGGCCACAGCACTGATTGGTGTGATCGGAGGAGTGGGAGTGGATTTTATTTTTTTCCCAGTCATGGTAGGGGTATTTGTGTTGTTAGTAAATGCCCTTGTTGTGAACAATTTAGTGCACCACCGGAAGTATCCGGTGGTTTGGTTTTAGATTACCAATTTAGTTTTTTTGAGTCTTCCACAAATTTAGCAAGACCACTATCAGTGAGTGGGTGTTTGAATAACATTTCAAAGACAGAGTATGGTAATGTCACACAGTCAGCTCCACGTAACGCAACTTCTTTGAAATGGATCGGATGGCGAACGGATGCAGCAAGGATTTGTGTTTCGATTCCATAATTATCATAGATTTCACGAATCTCAGAAATAAGATCGAGTCCATCATAACCAACATCATCCAATCGACCTACAAATGGAGAAATAAAACTTGCTCCCGCTTTTGCTGCAAGTAACGCTTGGTTTGCTGTAAAACAAAGTGTAACGTTTGTTTGGATTCCCTTTTCTGCAAATGCATTGACCGCTTTGATCCCTTCTGGGATTAAAGGAACTTTTACGACAACGTTTTCCGCAATTTTAGAAAGTTCTAAACCTTCTTTGATCATGGTAGGAGCATCAGTTGCAAGAACTTCTGCACTGACAGGTCCTTTTACAAAACTACAGATTTCTTTGATGACTTCTGTGAATTTGCGACCAGATTTTGCAATGATGGATGGGTTAGTGGTGATACCGTCAAGTAAGCCTAATTCATGGACTTTTTTGATTTCGTCAATGTTGGCTGTGTCTAAAAATAAATTCATTTTGCCTCGTCTGCTCGGAACTTTAGTTCCGAGCCTCACGAGACAAGGTAACTACGGGATTAAATCCCGCAAGGTTTTTGTTTCTTGAACGCTGAAGAAATCCACGTAATCTTTGGCAATGATGTCTCGGATATTGGCTGAAAAGTAATCAATGCGACGTGTGTAGGGGAGTTTTTTGTAACCTTCACGCCAAACGACAGCAAACCCACCCCTTGGAGGGTTTTCCCGGCGTTCCACAAGTTCCCAAATCGCAGCTCCCGAAACTTTATCATCCCCTATGGATTCCTTTCTTGGTTTTCCATATTTCTTTTCTAATTTCTCTTTGATTTTGTCAGTGGGAACCAAATTGAAAGTCACACCCACTGAGAATAGAATTCCGTTTTCTCGGAACTCTGTTTGACCATCGATTGTTGGGTCCGTTTCTGGTTGTCCTTCTCGTTTGGGGCGGACTTCTTTTAGGAGTTCTGGGGTCTTATAAAAACGATAGAGGTAAAGGATCCCATTCCGGCGGATGAGCAAACTGACATCTTTTTTTTCATTTAAGATCTCAATTTTCTCTTTTGATTCTGGGTTTGTCGCCATGGAAAGGAATTTCTCACGGATGGATTCAAAGGTCATCCCCCATGAGGCTTCCGCAAATCCATCCAAAGTATTTGGTATTTCTGTCTGCGAAAATAGATAACCAGGAAAACAAAATAGGAGGACTAGCAGATATTTCTTCATAAGATTTCTATCGGCCATTCTCCGAAAAAAGAGAACTCGTTTCTCACTTAAATTCTTCGGAGAAAGGATCGTCCCCGAGCCCATATGAGTCGGTTTCATCGGCAAAAGGATTTTCTTCCAAATCATCTGTGGTCGTACCACTCTCACCAAAGGAGTCTTCAATGGAATCCGAGCCTCCCCAATCTGATTCCCCTTCGTAAGAAGGTGTGGTTTCAAAACTAACCCCAAAAATTGGTTCCTGGTTCCAAAGGAAAACAAGAACAGGGATTTGCAAAAAGAAGAGAAGGAGGTAGAATAAAAAATACAAATCCCGATCGAGGCCATAATGAACGGCTCCACTCGATAAATTGCCAAGGGCAAATCCAGACAAAACGGGTTTGCAGAGTCCTAAAAGGGACCGTTCCTGGTAGGCTTCTTTTATGACAGGATAGGAAAAAAATAGGGCCAAAAAGAAAATCGGCATGTGGAAAATATGTTCAAATACACCAGGTCCCTTTTCTCCGAGTAACGAACCAAGAAGGGACCAAAGCCATACAAAAAGCGCACTCAGAAAAAAAGCCAAACTTCCGTACAGAATGTTCCCGTTTGATTCTAACAGATCGAGGAAAATGCGAATCACATCCCCTCGAATGTCTGTTAGTTCCTCTCTTCGGTAATTGGATTTCGCTGAAAAAAATAATATTTTTACGTAATAGGAAATTACGGAAGTCAGCAGTCCAAAACAAATCAGAAAGAGTAGGAAAAGAAAAAATTCCATTAGTGACGGAAATGCCTCATTCCAGTGAAGACCATAATGAGTCCATGTTCGTCCGCTGCTTGGATCACTTCTTCATCCCGGATGGAACCACCTGGTTGGATGATTGCTTTTGCTCCCACTTTTGCAATCGCATCGATTCCATCACGGAATGGAAAAAATGCATCACTTCCAACATAGGATCCAACGACAGATAGTCCTACTTTTTGAGCCTTCATTGCACCAAGTTCAACAGAATCCACACGAGACATTTGGCCTGCGCCAATTCCAAGTGTTGAATTTTGGTCTGTATATACGATGGCATTGGATTTGATAAACTTTACACAATTCCAAGCAAACATCAAACCTTCCAAATCGTCTTCCGTGGGTTGTTTTTTCGAAACGATTTTCAATTTGTCTTTGGTGATGAGATCATAATCTCTGTTTTGGATGAGAAGTCCATGGTGGAGGGAGCGTAAATCCAATTCATCAAGTGCTTCGTCAAACTTAGCAATTGGGATTAAACGGATGTTAGGTTTTTTTGAGAAAATTTCCAATGCTTCGTTTGAAAAACTTTCGGCAATTACACCTTCTACAAAGTTTTTTGTGATTTCTTCTGCTGACTCTTTTTCCACTCGTCCATGGATTCCGATGATTCCACCAAAAGCAGAAATAGGATCTGTTTTTCTCGCGAGTTCAAACGATTCCAAAACAGTTTCTCCAAATGCGATTCCACATGGATTTAGGTGTTTTACAATGGAAACTGCATTTTTCGGAAGTAAACTTGCAACATGGAATGCTGCGTCAAAATCCAACATATTGTTAAAGGAAAGTTCTTTTCCTTGTAAAGCCTCAAATTGTGATTTCAGAAACAAAGGTTCGTAAAAAGCAGCATCTTGGTGTGGGTTTTCACCATAACGAAGTTTTTGTTTTTTATTAAATGCAAATGTAATTTTGTCTGGGTATTTGATTCCTAAACGCTTGTTAAAGTATGTTGAGATTGCTGAATCATACGATGCTGTTTCTGAAAACACTTTTGCCGCATAACTAAATGCAGTTTCTCTTGAGATTTTGCCTGAGTTCGTCGTAAATTCTTTTTGGAAAGATTCGTAATCTTTTGGATCCGTTAAAACAACAACGTTTTTATGATTTTTTGCCGCCGAACGTAACATAGATGGTCCACCGATATCAATGTTCTCAATTGCGTCTTCGAGAGTCACATCAGGTTTCATCACAGTTTTTACAAATGGGTATAAATTGACGATCACAAGAGTAATCGGTACAATTCCATTGGTTTCCATTTGTTTCACGTGGTCGGGATTCGTTGTATCACCAAGTAAACCACCGTGGATTTTAGGGTGGAGGGTTTTTACGCGGCCATGTAAGATTTCTGGAAAACCAGTAAACTCATCTACCTTTTTCACAGGTATGCCTGCCTTCGATAAAGCATCATAGGTTCCACCAGTGGACAAAATTTCCACTCCGTTTTTTGCAAGGAAGGAACAGATTTCAGTGATTCCTGTTTTATCAGAAACAGAAACAAGTGCTCTTTTGATTTGGATCATTTTAGGATTTCTACCTTTCGTTCTTTGATTTTTAATTTATCTTCACAAAACAGTTGTATAGCGAGGGGAAGGACTTTGTGTTCTTCCTTAAGGATTGCCAATGATAATTCTTTTTCAGTCCATTCAGGACGAATGGCAATCGCTTTTTGTAAAATGATGGGGCCTGTATCCACTCCTTCCCAGACAAAATGGACCGTACAACCTGCAATTTTAACGCCGTACTCCAAAGCTTGTTTTTGGGAGTCGAGCCCTGGGAAAGCTGGGAGGAGGCTAGGGTGGACATTGATGATTTGGTTTGGAAAACGCCCCACAAAGTCTGGTTTTAGAATTCTCATATACCCACAGGCGACAATTAGGTCTGGGGAATAGGATTCCACTTGGTGGAGTAAGTCCCTATGGTAATCCAATTTGGAGGAATAGGTTTGGTATGGGATCACTTTGGTGGAAATCCCGAATTTTTTAGCAATGGTAAGGGCTTTTGCTTCTGGATTGTCGGAAACCAAGGCCTGGATGTCTAGTTTCAGCTTCTTTTTACGGATATATTCGACGGAAGCCGAAAAATTTGACCCTCTGCCAGAAGCCAAAAAAACAACACGTTTTGTTTTTCCCATGTGATAATCTAAGAATATTCAGATGGATCATTAAGCAAGTATCCTTTTTGGTCGATGGGAATACACAGGAGAAAAAAATGTCGCTTGCGAGAAAAACCGGTGCCTCTGCTTACAATGAATACAAAGCCAACGAGATCTCTACCGTTAGCCAAATCAAATTGATTGTCATGTTATTTGATGGGGCCATCCGTTTCCTTGGTGTTGCAAAAGACAATATGACTCCAAGAAAGTATGATGTCGTAAACAACAACATCATCAAAACCCAAGACATCATCACAGAATTACTTTTGTCACTCAATATGGATGAGGGGAAAGAAGTCGCAAATAACCTGTTGTCTTTGTACATTTATCTCAAAAAAAGACTACTCGAAGCGAATATGCGTAAGGACAAAGCCATCATTGACGAATGCATCAAAATTTTAGGAGAACTAAAAGTTTCTTGGGAAGAGTTGGAGAAGAAGGAACCACAATCTCCACAACAAAATTTAGGCCAAAGATCGACTGGCATTTCCATTACTGGTTAATTTTTTATCAACGCTTATGAAACAAATATCGTATAAACACTTACTGCATAAAAAAATCCAGCTCCTAAATTCCCTGATCACAAATCTAAAACGAGAAGAAGAATTATTATCTTATCGAGATGCAGATACAGCTGTTAAGATTGAGTTTAAAAATGAAACCCTTGTTCGTAAATTGGAAGAGTTGGATGCAGAAATTTTAGAACACCAAGAATTAGATGTTCATACGGAAGAAGAAATTGCCCTTTCCGAAACTGTTTTTTCTAAATTAGATGAAGCAAGAACCCTTCAACAAAAAGTCCAAGAATTACTTGTATTCGAAATGAATGAGAGTAAAAAAGAATATTGGGAGTTCAGTATCAAACGTAGATTAAAATCTCATTTGGTATTTTCCTCTGGTCTTTCATGGACAAAAAATTACTGTTAAATGATTCATTGCATTTTTTAGGGTTAAGTTCTGGATTTACAGAGTCTGATTTAAAAGAGTCTTATCACAAATTAGCAAAAAAATACCACCCTGATAGTGGTGAATTTACAAGTGATGTAATGTTTGTAGAGTTAAACAAACATTACGAGAATTTAAAGGAATTCCTACTCATCCACCCAGAAGAAACTTATGTGGATCCAGATGGTAACGTTTCGCATTCCAAAAATACAAACCAAAGTATAAAAGAAAGTTTGGAGAACAAACCTTCCAAGGATCCGATTTTCCAAGAGTACAAATTAGCCAAAGAAAAAGAGACGGAAGTGATCCTACGTTATTTTGAAAAACGAAACCTACATCCCATCGAACTTTCGAGTGCATTGAATAAAGAACTCGTTCAATTACAAAAAGAATTGGAACCTGTTTTGCAAGTGTATGCCAATATACTCAAACAACATCCCACAAGTTTATGGGCGAATGATGCAAAAAATTCCTTGGAGCGACTTCGTGTTTGGTGGTCAAAAGAATAAAAAAGCCGAAGTGTTACCTCCGGCTTTTTTCAATTCCCTCCTACGATTCCCGTTTCCTTTAGCGAAAGAAACAAAAGAAAAGAGGATGTAAATCTAATGACTACTAGTCTTAAGGGCTAGGTGTCGTCGCTTCTCCACCAAGAAGGCCGAGTGAAATTTCAGGGATCCAACTGATCAGGATAAGTCCAATAAGAAACATTCCCACAATGGGTGCCACTGATTGGATCACCTTTCCTAACGGTTGTTTGAAGATTCCTGAAGCCACAAATAAATTCACACCCACAGGAGGAGTCAGGTAACCGATTTCCAAATTGACAATCATGATGATCCCAAAGTGAACTGGGTTGATTCCATAATTGATAGCCATTGGAGCCAGTAGAGGAGCAAGTACTAGAATCGCACTCATGATATCCATGAACATACCTACAATGAGGAGTAGAATGTTCACACCAACGAGAAAGGTGACAGGACTTGAAATGAGTTCTGACATCTTTGCCACTAGGTTTTGTGGAATTTCATTTTCGATCATGAACTTATTCAAACTGACCGCAAGGATGAGGATGAGAAATAAGATCCCGAGCATCTCCGCACTTTCTGCCATGATTTTCGGAATTTTCGGAAAACTCAATTCTTTGTGAATGAATACTTCTACAAGGATTGCATAAAATACGGCAATGGCTGCCGATTCAGTCGCAGTGAAAAATCCAGAATAGATTCCACCAAGGATCACAACTGGCATCATGAGAGCAAGAATCCCTTCTTTCCAAGCGATTCGAATTTCTGCCCAGTCCCATTTCCCTCGACCAACATTCCCTGCACGGAACACGGAATAAATCATCAGTAAACTCATGAGTAAAATTCCAGGTCCAATCCCTGCAATGAATAGATCTGTTACGGATACTCCTACCATGATTGCATACACAATCATCGGAATACTCGGTGGAATGATGATACCGAGTGTACCTCCAGAAGCAAGTAGTCCCATGGAAAACTGAGTTGGGTATCCTGCTTTGGTAAGAGAAGGATACATGAGCCCACCAATGGCAATGAGTGTCACTGGGGATGATCCAGAAATCGCAGCAAATATCCCACAGGAGAAAACACCTGCAATGGCAAGCCCTGCTGGAATCGGTGCTGTCATTGCTTGTGCAATGCGGATGAGTCGTCTTGCAATACTACCATGGGTCATCAAATTTCCAGCAATGATGAAAAGTGGGATCGCAAGAAGGATCTCTTTATCACCTGCAAAAAATAAATCTCCAATGATACTATTGAGTTCATGAAAAGACTCAAGAGGTGGATCTGGTAAAAAGTAATAACAGTATACTGTGATCGCACCCATGAGAACGATCAATGGTTGCCTCAATAAAATTAAGGCAAGTAAGAGTATGAGTATTCCCCAAGAACCCATTAACGTTTCCCTCCTGAATTTGATTCGGAAAGTTCTTTTTCCGCAAGTTCCAAAGCCTCAGTGGCTTCATTGATGTCGGAAGGGATGAGTGAAGGAAAAATTCCATAACACAAATGTCGAAATCCCATAGAAAGGAAAATGTAAGGAAAAATCAATTGGACTTTCCATAAATGGATTTCTGTCACTGGATTGACTTCATCCAAACTAATACTTTCTAAAACATAAATGACTGATAAGTAAGCTAAGAATAAAAAGAAAATCGAAATCACCCATTGTTCGATGATTTTTACATAATGCAAAACGGCTTTTGGTAATGCCTTGTCTGCAATTTCTGGGCGTAAGTGTGAGCCTTTGGCACTTGCCAATGCAGATCCGAACAAACCACCCCATAACATAAAATAAAGGGATAATTTTTGTGCCCAAATGATTCCACCGAGGCCCATCCACTCTAAGAAGCTGGAAGTTCCACTGTGAATGGACTCTGCAATGTAGATACTCCAATCGCCAATGAGTCCTGCGACACCGGTACTTGGGTATGCTTCTGAGGCTTCTAATGTCCAACCTAACACTTTATCGATGACTTCTCTTTTGGAAACGTCAGCAATCATGAGAAGAGTGAGCAGAAGGAAACAAATTCCCCCTGCCCATTTCTCGCCGAAACTCAAAGTATTTAGAATTCGTTCGACGAATTTCATTTATCTATATCCTACCTTACTCTAACCACCACAAGCTGCTTTCGCTTTTTGGATTTTATCGTAAATTTGTTTCGATTGACCACCGATTTTTCCAACGACTTGTCCTGCGACTGCATTTCCAGCTGCCTTGAAACTTGCTAGTTCTGCACTCGAAGGTTCATAAACTTGTACGTCTGCTTTTTTCAAAGTAGCAATCATGTTCTTTTCGATGGAACGAACAGCTTGTCTTGCACCTGGAGCGAGTTTGTTACCTTCACCCATAAGTGTCTTTTTTTGTTCGTCATTCAGTGTGTCCCAATACTTTTTAGAGTAAAGGATTGCTGCAGGTTGGTAAATATGGCGAGTTAATGTAAAATACTTAATCGCTGTTTGCCATTCTGCTGCAAGAGTGAATAGAGGAGTGTTGTCGAATCCTTCTACCACACCAGTTTGTAACGATGGTAAAACTTCTGGGATTGCAATGGGAATTCCACTCACACCTAATTGTTTCCAATACGCAATGTGAACAGGAGATTCCTGGATTCTGATTTTGATCCCTTTTAGGTCTTCCGGTTTTTTCACGAGAGTGGATTTTGTTCCGATGGACCTGTATCCATTTTCTGCCCAAGTGACAAAAATAAGTCCTTTTGCTTCAAAAAGTTTTCTAAAATCTTCTAATAGATGATCGTCGAGAACACAATCCGCTTGTGCATATGAATTAAAGAGGTATGGAATTTCGAGTACGTTTAATTCTTTGACTGTGTTGGCAAGAGCTCCAGCTGTTAAACCTGCCCCTTGCAGTTTTCCACGAATGACTTGTTGGAGTATTTCATTTTCTCCACCCATTTGCCCACCAGGATAAATTTTAAATTTAATTTGTCCTTGTGATTCACTTTCGATTTTCTTTTTGATTTTAGCTAATTCGTTGGCCCAAGGTGATCCTTCTGGTGCAACTGTAGCCAATTTAACGGTTGTTTGAGCAAAAAGACCCCCACTGATTGTGAGGGCCATAGTTACACAAACTAAATATTTTAACTGCTTTAAAAACATCTAGTTCTCCTAGTGATCGATTATAATTCGTCGAGTAATTTTTTAGCTTTTCGTTGTTCAACGATTTGATCAGGTTCAATTTCTGGTAAAGAAGCTGCTTTCCCTTTGATCACGTAATCTAATTGTTTTTTGAATTTCTCTTCGTTACCTTTTAAACGGCTTTCTGCATAAAGAACTCGAACCGCAAAATAATTTGGGTGTTTTGCAATTGCTTCTTCAAAATATTTATCAGCTAATTTTTTATCACCAGTTGGTGAAAGAGCGTTACTTGCTGCATCATATCTTAGAGTAGCAGAATAAAAGTATTCTTTACCCATTGCTTTTTCGATTTCTTTTACGCGGTTTACCATAGCAGTAAATTTAGATCGGTTGTTGAGAAGGGTAGTAAAACCAACCAACCTTGACCATTTTCCGAGAGATGCATATCTCCAATAGAGAGCATCAATGTCTTCTGGTCCAAGTACATCTAGAGACTTTTCGATTTCTAAACCTTCTTTAAGAACTTTGTCTCTGAATTTTGGATTCATAGCAAGAGCGGCTTCACACCAAGTCACTGCAGCATCATAAAATGCGATGGATTCTTCTTTTACTTTTGCATCATCATCTGCATCGCCAGTCAGTTTTAGCCATAAGTGGCCATCACCCATCAAATAATTTCCACGACACAATAAAACTTTTACATCTGCATATTGTGGGTTCTCAGTTGCAAATTTTTCTAAACTAACAAGCGCTTGTCTAAGATCTTGTTCGTTGTGACGGTTCTTCCAGAGTTTTTCGATGTCAGCAGGAAGTTTTGCTGGTGTGGTTGCACGAGTCACATCCGATGCTGTAATTTTCAATTGTCTTGATTTTCCACAAGCAACGACTGACACAAGTACCAGAGTTGCGAGCGCGATTTTTGACCAATGTTTCGTTTGGTTCATTTTTTTCTCATCCTCCAAAAATGTTTAGGATTTCTCCTTTTCTATTTGTATCACCAACGGGACAGTTTGGGGCAAAATTTTAGAAAAATTCTAAAAAAAGCACAAAGAAATCCCATGATTCCGGAAAAAAATACACGCATTTGACTTAAATGCAAGAAAGTTTTATTTTATGGGACAATAAGCGCGTTAGATGGGAGAGAAACTCGGTAGGAACTTGTGCTATTTTGAAGGTTTACGGCTAGTCCAAGGGTTCTCATCGAAATATAGGATCCTGGGGATAATGTGGCAAAAATGCGGCAAGAAACCCCAGCTGTATTCGCCTTTGTGGTAGGATCAACCTCAAAGGTATATTCAATCGGTTGGACAATGGATGCTTGGGCTAATATACAATCGGTTCCTAAGTTTGTATCTGTAGGATTTTGTGCCAAACTTTCTGTCGCCGCTTGGTACAAACGATACCCTTGGAAAATGAACTCCGGATTTTGAGCTCTCACTTTAATGGTAAAATTAGAATTTCCATTATTAGTAATGGAAATGAGAGTGGGTGGTGCTTGGACAGAAGCTGTTGTGGAATAATTGGTGCAATTCCAGACCCAAACGAAGGTGAGTAACAGAAAAGAAGCAAACTTTGCCCGTGGTAGGTTCATTTGTCTCCTTTTCCCTCTTGGTGTTTCCTCCGCCACCAGTAGAAGAATAAAACGCCAACAAGGATCCCTACGAGGATTAAGATGATCGTTTGGCCCCCACGCACCCAACTCATGAGTTCATCAAAATTATGGGCAAAATAATACCCTAGGTAAACCCAGATGGGAACAGAGATAAGGGCTGCAAATCCATCTGTTAAGAGGAATAAGAAAAAACTAATTTGTTTGGAGGTCCCTGCTGTAAAAAATATAGGCATACGAAGCCCCGGCATAAACCTTCCCACAAATACAACCCAACGTCCATATTTTTTAAATTGTTCTCTGACTTTATCAAATCGTTCTGGGTGGAGAACCGTCCGTAGAACCGGTAGGGTCAATGCCCTTTCCCCATAATGGCTTCCTAACCAAAAAACAAAACTGTCTCCAATGAGAACCCCTGCCATACCCACAAAAAACATAATATGAACATTGGCGTAACCAAGCCCCGAGATGACACCACCTGCAGTGAGAGAAATGTCTTCTGGAACCGGAAGTCCGAATCCACAAAGGATGAGAATTCCAAAAACGGCAAAATAACCGTATTGCATAAAAATCGTAACTAGGGTTTGTAGAAAGTCCATGAGGGATTTATACTGATTTTATGGTTTCGCCGAAAAAGGAAAGAGATTTATGAAGAAAGGGAGAAATGAACTCCTTCTTGAAGAAGAAAAAATCCTTGCACCCTATGCTGTCAAAAGTCGTCATTCTGGCGCTCGTGCATTTGTGGAACCAGAGCATCCGTATCGATTGCCCTTCCAAAGGGATAAGGATCGGATTATCCATTCACATGCATTCAAACGATTGGAATACAAAACACAAGTCTTTGTGTATTCAGAAGGAGATCATTTTCGAAATCGATTGACTCATACCTTAGAAGTGGCAGGGATTTCGAAAACAATTTCGAAAGTTCTTGGTCTCAATGAAGATTTAAGTGAGTCCATCGCACTTGCCCATGACTTGGGCCATTCTCCTTTTGGACATGCAGGCCAAGATGCACTTGCAGAACTCATGAAAGAAAAAGGTGGTTTTGAACATAATAAACAATCACTTAGGGTCGTACAAAAGTTGGAAAGGAGGTATCCTGAATTTCCTGGTCTCAATTTATGCGAAGAAACTTTGCTTGGCATTATGAAACATGGTGGTGGGTACGAACCAACTAACTTACTTACAGTGAGAAGGGAAAAAGGTCCATCTTTAGAAGCAATGATTGTGGATGCTTCCGATGAGATTACTTATTCTGCACATGATTTGGAAGACGGATTGGAAAGTGGTTTATTACAATTGGACGAAGTGAAATCACTTTCGATTTGGAAACGAATCCATGATAGTTTGCCTAAAACCGAAAAAAAATCTGGGTTAGAGATTCATTCCATTTCTAGGTCAATCGGTCGAGTATTATTGAATTTAATGGTTTCCGATTTGATTGAAAACATTCACCAAACATTGATTCAATATGATGTTAATACAAGAGAATCAATTTCCGATTTATATATAAAAAAAATCAAAATCGTTCAATTTTCAGAAGGATTACAAAAAGAATTCATCGAACTCAAACAATTTTTATTCCAAAATTTGTATCGTCATTCTGAAGTTTCCAGGATGAGCGAAAGGGGTAAAGAAATCATATATTTGTTATTTGAACATTTTGAAAACCTTTCAAATTCCATCCCTGAGTCCTACCGAAACAGAGAAGAGGAAGATGGAAGGATGAGAATTATCTGCGATTATATCGCAGGTATGACTGATCGTTATGCCATTGAAAAATTAAAACGAGAAGGGATCTTTTGGTTTCCTTATTGAAATTATCTTGAGTCTACCATTTGAATTGAAACCATTGAGGTAAATATGTACAGTCTATATTCCCATCCAAATTCCACCTATAGCAAACGAGTTCATATCTATATGAAGTATCGAAATTTGGAATATGAAACGATCCATGTGGCTCTCGACAAATTGGAAAATCGAAAAAAACCATTTTTATCCATCAATCCCTATGGAAAGGTTCCTGTTTTAAAAGATGGAGAGTTTTTACTTTCGGAATCCTCTGCGATCATTCGTTATTTAGAAGAGAAACATCAGTTTTCGAATCCACTTTTCCCTTCCGATTTACAAAAGAGGGCAATCCTAAACCAAATGGTGAACCAATGTGAATCAGAATATTGTTTTCCAAATAGTGTGGTTTATTTCTCTAAAAAATTTATCCCAGAAGAAAAATGGGAACCAAAACGAATGAAGGACTCTTCGAAACGAATCGGAAGGCATTTGGAAATCATTGATTCTATCCTTTCCAAAGACCAATATTTGTTTGTGAATGAATTTGGACTTTTGGAAATTTTATATGCTCCATTTATAGAACACAACCAAATGATGGATACAAACACTCCCGATTCCGTACAAAATTGGATCAAACGAGTGATGGAAGAACGAGCTGTCAAGGCAGTTCTTTTCCCATAAACTGTGTTCCTTGTCTTTCTTTAGGCAGGTAGGAAATAACTTTGTAATTTGTTTGAGAGTTCCCGCCAATTTTTTGCCCATTCGGTAGAACCTTGTGGACCAACTTTGTTTGTCACAGCTAAGTATGCTGTGACAGGGATTTTGAACTCGTTTGCCACTTTCGTAAGCCCAAATAACTCTAGATTTTCATACGAAAGAGTTCTCCAATTTCCTTCGGGTGGAGAATCCAGTGTTTGGAGTGTGATACAAGTTGGCGCATTACAAATTCCACTCGCAAACATGGGATCTGCTACGAGAGGAAAGGATAGGGGACTTTGTGGTAGTTGTTTGGAAAAACCTAAACTTGCCGAGAGTTCCAATGAACATACGACATTCGGAGAAACAATTGTATTAGGATTGGTTTTTGACCAAGGGTAAACACCACAGGATCCTAAAAACACAATGTTTTGAATCTGTGGGTTTTGGTTTAGGTAGGCAAATAATTGTACAGCTTGTTCTAAATTTCCAATTCCCATCTCTTTTACATATGGAAATTGGGGGTGGTTTTTTAATAGATTTACCTCTCCCTCAAAAGCACCAGTAACAAGTGTTTGTTTTGGATTAAATGGTAACAAGGCCCAAGGTTTCCGGATAACCAAACATTAAATTCAAGTTTTGTAATGCTTGTCCTGCAGCACCTTTGACTAAATTATCAAGTGCAGTTACGAGTACTAAGGTATTCCCTTTTGTGGTAAATCCGATGTCTAGGAAGTTTGTGTTTTGTACCTTTCTGATTTCAATTTCTTCCGGAGTTTCGTAAAAACGAATGAAGGTTTCATTGTCTGCAACAGATTGGATTTTCTCTTTTACTTCTTTTGGATCGACTGGGTTTTCGAATGTGATATAAATTGTTGCCAATATACCTCGGTAAACAGGCAGTAGGTGAGGAGTGAAATGGATTTTTTTAGGATCTGATCCAACAAACGAATATTCTTCCATTTCTGGTTCATGTTGGTGGCTTAATACTTTATAAGCTCTAAAGTTTTCATAAACATGAGTGTATGCATATTTAATTTCTTCTGTTCTTCCTCCAGCTCCACTCACTCCTGATTTTGCATCAACGATGACAGGTCCTTGGATTTTTTTTCTAAGATTTCCTAAAATGGCAATAGGAAGTATAGCAGAAGTAGCAAAACAACCTGGATTGGATATGAAGTTTGCATTTTTAATTTTTTCACGGAATAATTCAGGAAGTCCAAATACAACCTTGTCCATCCATTCAAACTTTGTGTGTTTGAATTTGTATGCGGATTCAAATTGGTTTTGGTCGTGGAGTCGAAATGTTCCCGATAAATCGATGACCTTCTTTCCTTGTTGTAAAAACTCTGGAGCCTTTTCTAAGGAAACTTCATTAGGAGTTGCAAGGACAATATGGGCATCCTCTGGAATGGGTGCATCGTGTTTTTGAAACCTTAAGTCAGGTAAGTGGGAAAGGTCTGGAAAAACCTCACGGATATGTTTCCCATCAACTTGGTTGGAAGTAATATGAACGACTTGGAAATGTGGGTGGTGAGCCAGTAATCCTACAAGCTCCTTGCCTGTAAGCCCACCTGCACCAATAATTGCAATTTTTGTTTGTTTCATATGAGGGAACCTAATCCAAGATTTTAGGACAATCCTCCTATGTCAAACGGCTCTGCAAGAGAAATGCTTGATTTTCCCAAATCAGCCTATGTAATGATCTGACTAAAAAATATATGGTGACTTCTTCCAATTTACTTGAGCAGTTTGCAAACCAGATGAAATCAAAAGGTCTCTTGATTTTGATTTCCATCCGAATGGTGATTGCTTGGGTTGGCGTGATAGCTTCTGTTTTGAATTTTGGAAAACCTCCTATTACCATTGCTCTAGTTTTTACATTCTATTTTTTTACTACATCTTTTATTGGTAAAAAATTGGTTCAGAAGGAAACATCTAACAAACTTTCCAATGCAACGATCATGTTTTTTTTAGTGGTGGATTACCTCGTTTTACTTGGAGGTTTTTATGCTTCGATTATTTTGCACCCACAAGGTTTGAAAGCCTTGCCCATCCAAAATTCAATTTTTTTTACTTTGTTTTTTTTATTCCAACTCTACATTTCCTTTTTTTTACACAGAACTTTTTCCATGGTAATGGGGGTTGTTGTCATCTTTGGGTATCTATGTGGTATGTATGTTGCGTACCTAGGAGGTGCCTTAATTGAATTTGGATACCAACTCACTCCACAAGGACCCAATCGGATTGTTTTTGTTTTGGAAATTTTGAAAGTCATACTCTTGTTAGCAAAGACAATCTGTATTGTTAAACTAGTTTCCTTTTTACTCGATATTTTAGATAATAATAACCAAAAATTATCAGAAGAATTAAACCAAAGAGAAACAAGTTTGATTCAAAATGATCGTCTTGTGACTCTTGGGTCTCTTGCATCGAACGTTGCTCACGAAATCAAAAATCCACTTGCTGGCATTAAATCAATGGTGTCTTACCTTTTGAGTGAAGAACAAAATTATCTTACAAACAAAGATCCACTTTGGTATGAAAAGGAAAAACAAATTCATTGGAAACACCGTACAAAAAAAGAAAAGAGAGAGGAATTAGATGTAATCCTCGAACTATTTCCTTTTCTCGAACGCCAAGATCGTTTTTATTTTGCAGATCGTTGTATCGAACTCGGTATTGATTACAAAAGTTTTGAAGGGATTTCGGGAGAAGACAAAACTTCCTGGGATTTTATTTTTTTATGGTTAAAATACAAAACCATGGAGAATGCAAGTTTACTCATTACGAATGCAATTGATCGAACGGAAAAAGTAATCTCAACTTTCCAACAATTTTCAAAACCTTTTGCCGATAAAGAAAAATCCTATGTTCGGATTGGGAATGGAATACGTGATATTCTCATTTTATATAACCAATATTGGGAAATGAACCGTCTCCTTGTTACAGAAATCAATGACCAACTTTCGACTTATGTAAATGAAGCATCTTTGAAATTAGTATGGTCTCATTTGATTTTTAATGCCATCCAAGCCACAGAGCCAAAAACAGGGGAAATCAAAGTGAAACTATCCTCAGATAATTCGGAAAGGATTGAAATCAGAATCATCGATAATGGGATCGGAATTCCCATCGACTCACAAAAACATATCTTCCAACCATTTTATACAACCAAAGAGAAAGGGGAAGGAATTGGACTTGGTCTTTTCATTTGCAAAACCATTATAGAAGAACATAATGGAACTCTATCCTTTGTGTCCCATCCAGGGAAAACGGAATTTATTGTGAACTTACCTCTCCTCAAATCAAATGAATAACCAAAGGAAATATGTATGACTCAGATCAAATGGAACCTTTTCGTTTTTTTCCTCTTTCCAATCACTTTTTACCAATGCCAAAAAGAATCTTTGAATTATGAATCATTGGCAATTCAGATTACAAAGGAAGCAAAATCCAATTTACAAAAAAAACTTTCGACTGCTTTAGCTGAAGGAGGCACAACTGCTGCGATACCTTTTTGCCAACAGAATGCCTTAGGTTTCACCGCAAAAATGGGAAAAGCAAACAATGTAACTTTAAAACGTATTACGGATAAACCTCGTAATGAGAATAACCGCCTTTCCCCTGAAGAGATGATGGTGTTTCAGGAAATCCAAAAGCAGAAATCAAGTGAAGGTGTATTTCCAAATCGAGTTGTTTCGTCTGATAAGAACGTGACAGTGTATGTTCCCATTGCACTTATGGGACAGTGTGTTCCCTGCCATGGAAAAAAAGAAGAAATGTCAACCGAAACCAAAACTACCCTAAACAAACTCTACCCAAATGACTTGGCAACCAATTACCAAATTGGAGATCTGCGTGGACTCTTTGTTGTCAATTTTAAGAAATGAAGTTCTGAAGATAAAATATGTTAAGTCCAGTCAAATTCATCGCAAACAAACCAGAGTTATGTGAATTTGTATTTGAGAAAGCTTCGTTCGGATATTTAGTATGGGATACAAATGTGGGCATTGTATACCCAAGCCCAGTAGCAACAAAATCAATGGGTCTCACCATTGACCAACCATTCCCTGAGCAATGTATTTTAACCCACTCTGGTATTAAGATACAATCCGAAAAAACAATCACCGATTCCATTTTAGGTAGAATTTGTTTTGATCCCAGTAATAGTTCTGGTTTTCCATTTCGATTCCATACAAAAGAATTCAATGAATTGGGTAGAAAATTCATCTTACTTGCCTTGGATTCTTTTTCAGAAGGAAAGGAAAAAGTATTACCTCCCATTTTGCAATCCTTAGAAATTTCTAGAGATTTATTTATATCTTCCTTTCGGTATTCGAATATTGGAATGGAAATCTCAAATCCGCACGGAGAGATGATTGAAGTGAATCCAATTTTTTGCGAATGGCTTGGTTACCAAGCGGAGGAGTTAAAAGAAAAAACTTTATCGGAATTCACACATCCCGATGATCTTGAATTGGAATTGGCATACTTAGAAAAATTAAATAGAGGACTCATACCAAGTTTCCAAATTAGAAAACGTTATCTAACGAAAGACAACCAAACTATTTGGGCAATACTTAATAAATCCATCATTCGTGATCATATAGGAAATCCCATCTATTATTTGGCTCAAATTTTAAACATCACAGATTCCATCCAATCTGAAATGGAACTTCGATCTATCTCGCGGTTATTAGACCAAATGGCAAATTTGGCAAAAATTGGAGGATGGGATTTAGATCTAAAAACAAATCAAGCCAATTGGACCAATGTAACAAAACGAATCCACGAAGTGAGTGATGACTATGTACCAAGCGTAGAAACAGGATTACAATTTTATCATAGTGAAGAAAGTCGAAATAAGATTACAAATGCAGTACAAGAGCTTTTGGAAACTGGTAAAGAATATGATTTAGAGTTGGAAATGGTTACCGCTAAGGGTAACCAAACATGGGTTAGAACTATCGGTCGTGCAGAATATGAGGATAACCGTGTAGTCAAAATTTATGGGATCATCCAAGACATAAACGAAAGAAAAAAATGGGAAATGGCTCTTGCCTCCCAAACAGCGATTTTGTGGTCTTTTGTAGAACATGCACCTGCTGCAGTTGCCATGCTCGACCAAGAAATGCGTTACGTTGCTCTCAGCCAGAGATGGATTGATGATTATAAAATCCCTCTATCTAAAGAAGAGATCATTGGTAAATGCCATTATGAAATTTTTCCCAATATTGGGGAGGAATGGAAACAGATCCATTCTCGTGGATTAAAAGGTGAAATTCTAAAAAGGGATGAGGATATTTGGCGGCCTCCTGGTTGGGAAAAAGACCAAGTGATCCAATGGGAAATACGGCCTTGGAGTTTACTTTCTGGTGGAATTGGTGGTATTTTAATGTTCACAAGAGATATCACTGAATCCTACGAAACCAAACTTGAGTTAAAACATGCCAAAGAATTGGCTGAAAATGCCTACAATGCCAAATCTGAATTTTTAGCGAATATGAGCCATGAAATTCGCACTCCTCTGAATGGAATTATCGGTTATTCGGATTTACTTGCAGAAACATTGGTTGATACTTCATTCAATGAATACGCACAAATTATAAAACAATCAGCACATACTCTTTTAAATATCGTTAATGATATATTGGATTTTTCAAAGGCTGAAGCAGGAAAATTACAATTAGCAGAAGAAGCTAGTGACCTAAAAAAATTAGTCCTAGAAGCAATCAAAATTATGGATATCCAAGCAATTATAAAAGGTTTGGATATACGATTGTACGTGGATGAGAATATTCCACAAACTTTAATGTTTGATTCCAATCGTTTACGGCAGGTTCTTTTGAATTTAATGGGAAATGCAATTAAATTTACTGAAAAAGGATTTATCGAATGTAAACTTGTGCGTTTGAAAACAAGTGTAGAAAATGAAGTTAGAATTAGAATTTCTGTAAAAGATACGGGGATTGGAATCGCAAAAGAAAACCAAAAGAAAATATTTGATTCGTTTACACAGGAAGATTTTTCCACAACACGGAAGTTTGGTGGAACTGGTCTAGGACTTGCCATATGTAGGCAACTTTTGAGTTTGATGAAGTCAAAGTTAAAATTGAATAGCGAAGTAGGGGAAGGAAGTGAATTTTATTTTGAGATTCCTTTTCGTATTCCAGAACATGATCAAAATTTACAAATAGAATCGAACGTACCGGTTATTGAATCTAAAGGATTTTCTGATTCCAATTCAAATGAACGTAGGATCAAAATTTTAGTGGTAGAGGATAATGTTGTGAATATGGGTTTGATGAAAAATTTTATCAAACGGATTATTTTCGATGCAGAGATTCTTGAAGCCGAAAATGGAGAGGAAGCAATCAAAGTGTTTCAAAAGGAATCTCCCGATTTAATCCTCATGGACATCCAAATGCCGATTAAAAATGGTTATGATGCCACAATCGAAATTCGGAAAATACAGAAAGGGAAAAATATACCGATCATTGCCGTAACAGCGGGAATCATTGCTGGTGAAAAAGAAAAGTGTTTTGAAGTGGGAATGAATGATTATTTGAGTAAACCAATTCATAAAGAAAATCTAAAACAAATGCTTTTGAAATGGTTAGAAAATAAAAACTCAAGTATCAAATCGAAATAATCCACCGAGTCGGATCATGAGTGATTCTGAAACGGCACTGGAACGGCTAAACTCGTTTCCTGGATCCCGCAATTCACCTATTTGGGTAATGGGGTCATAACTTCCGATATGTGCTGATACACCTGAATAACGATCTACATCTTTGTAGTAGGTGCGAAATACATCTGTTTGTATAAAAAAACGAATCCTTTCTTCTGGATCATAATTCATTCGAAATCCATAATTCAAATTTTCCCGGATGGATCCCATAATTTTAGGATTGGAGGTCCATTGGAATTGATCGGAACGACTTGTCGAGAGGGAATTAAAATCTGCACCCACGAGTACTTCTGGATTTGTTATTTTGGAGATACCCGCATGAATCCCAAAACCAAACTGTTTCGTAATTTCATAATTCAAACTGAGAAATCCACTGACTTCTTTTGGTGATTCAAATTTTCGTTTGTTATTTGTTTTGGCATCACTACCAATCCCACCTGATAAAAATCCGAGACTACTATCGGAAAATGTTTCCCCATAAGTTGTCGTTTGGAATGGTGCGATCCCACCTGATGTAATCGATGTTATGTTTTTCCCATAAGTGATCTCACCTCGTGATTCAAATTTCCCTTGTTTCCAAACAAATCCAAAGGAAACACCACCTGAATCGAGGGTGGTTCTTTGGTTTGCATTTTGACTCGTGATTGTTTTGGCAAGTGAGGGGTTTGGATCAATCGTTTGGTCTGGATAAAGAGGTAAACCATCTCTTGCCGAATCGGTTCTCGGATCACTTACTTTCAGTTTGGTTCCAATTGCCGAGGTTGTGAAAAGTAAATTTGTGGAAGGGATCCAATCCAAACGAACAGTGATGGTTGGCATCGTATTCCTTTCAATATTCGTTTTTACATTTGGATCATTATGAAAACCTGTTGTTCCAATGGCAGAACCAAACTTGAATTCACCTAATTTGTACCAAAGTCCAATTTGTTCCCTTTGCCAACCGATATTCCCAGAGGCAGACATAAAGGCACTCGCATTATAAGATTGAGGGAAAACTCCTGCAAACATATCCCAAGTTCGTCCTAAAAACAATTGTAAATGGGAACTGGGATTGTATTGGAAATACATTTGTCTGACCCTTGGTTTTGTTTCTGCTCCTACACTACTTTTCGTAAGATCTACAAAGTCTGCTTCGAAGATTGCCTTGGCTTTTGTGCCATAACTAATCTCTGTCCCGAGTAAGGAGCTTGTGGGGTAAATCCCCGAACGTGGTTCGGAATCTCTTGCTTGCACTTGTCTTTTGGCAACTGTTGGACCCACTAAATTATCAAAACCAAACGATAACAGAGAATGATTGGCATAAGCGAAATCTGTTTTTAACATTCCCGTCAAACGGTAACTCAATTCACCTGGCGTTGTTTGTTGGCTTTGTGAAGTATCCAATGTTTTTGCTGGATACAATGAGGTTGGATCCTTAGAAACTGTTTCTTCCTTTTCTTTTGTTTCCGCAATGATACTAGATTGCATTGTGATGATCCATCCCAAGAAAAGAATATAAAAAAGAGACTTCATGTTTTATTTTTTCCTTGTGACATTGGATGCAAAAATGTTAGAACACTTTATACTAGAAGCTTTGTTTTAGCAAGAAAACATTCTAATAATCTTAGGAAAGGATTCACAATTTATGAAATTCAAATGGGAGCCAAATTCGCTTCGTACAAAACTCATTAGTTTAACCATTCTTTCCGTCACTCTTGCCTGTGGCCTAACTGGTTTTCTCAGTTATTATGTTGGGAGAAGTACGATCATTTCAAAATTAGAAAGTTTTGATATGGTAAAGATTTTAGAGTCCAAATCAGCAACCATTGATTCTATTTTGGAACGCGCCAAGGAAACTGCCGTGATCATTGTTTCCGATCATAATACCATTCGTTGGGCAAAGGCGGGAGAACCAACAGGAGATCCAGCGGAACAAGTTTTTAAGAATTTATCTTCTTACAAAGAAAAATTAAGTAACATCACGTATTTAGGACTTATCAATCCTAAGACTCGGAACTATTGGAATCATTCTGCCAAAAAAATTGATACATTAAGTGATAAGGATCCTGATGATAGTTGGTTTTTTAACCTCATGCAATCGAAACAGGAACTTGTGATCAATATGGATTTTACGGCGGAATACAAATCGTATGCTATTTTTGTAAATGGTGTCTCCTTTGAAAATGGAAATCCAGTATTGATTAGTTCATTAGGCATCGATGTATCGGTTGCTTCCAAACAATTCACAAAACAAGACCAATTTGGGGGAGAAAGTTGGCTCGTGGATGGGAAAGGGAAGATCAAACTTGCCCTTGATAGCCAATTATTAGACAAAGATGTAAGCGATACATTCCCCGAAGAAGTGGCTTCTTCATTAAAAGCGTCCAAGGAACCTGTACTTATTTTTGCAGGAAAGGATTCAAAAGGCAAACAGTGTTTATATGGTAGTTACCAATTGCATTCTGTTCCATGGCGAGTGATATACCGTGTTCCTGTTTCTGCCATGACAAAGTCATTGGATTCTATTGCTCTTTTCACAATCTTTAGTATTTTATTTTCAGTGATCGTTGTATCCATAGGGATGGGTTATGTATTAACAAAGGTAACACATGCAATTCGCGAAGCTTCTATGTTGATGAATCGAATTTCTCATAATGAATTGTCTTTTGAAGTTCCAAAAGTCCAATTAGAACGAAATGATGAAATTGGAGGAATGGCAAAAAGTTTAGAAAAAATGCGCCATAACCTAATTTCAATTGTACAAAAAATCCAAAGTTTATCCGAATCCATTACAGGAAAAAGTTCTCATTTGTCTTCGTTAGCTTCTGATTCTTCCGCTACCATTGAAGAAATTGCATCCTCGGTCCAAGAACTTTCTGCAAGTGCTGAAAATGTATCCGCATCTGCCGAAGAAATTTCATCTCAATCCAATTCCATGATTGAAACCTTAAATTTATTGGGAACCGAAATGGAACTGGTTTCGAAAGGGGCAGAAAAAATTGAAGGCAAAGCAAGTGAATTGGAATCTTTTGTCGGGAAATCTTTAGTCGATGCTAAATCTTTATTTGAAACCATCAATGTCAAAATCCAAAGTGCAGTAAAAGATGCGGAGGCAATCAAAGAGATTCGTGAGTTGGCAAGTATGATTGCTGAAATTGGAGACCAAACAAATTTACTCTCTCTCAATGCTGCCATAGAAGCAGCAAGAGCAGGGGAACATGGAAGAGGGTTTGCAGTCGTTGCTACAGAGGTTTCAAATTTAGCCGGTAAATCACAAGATACCGTCAAAAAGATTGTGGAGTTAAATCACAAACTAGAAAAGGCAATGATGGAAATGGTAGATTCTGTAAAAGAATTATTAAATATGATCACTGGCAAAGTGATTCCTGATTATGAAACAGTAGTTGCCTCTGGAAAAGAATACAAAAGTCAATCGGAAGAGATTAATACACTAGCAAAACGAACATTTATGTTGGCAAAAGAAATCAGTGGTAGTATCAGCGAAGTCCACCATGCAATCATCTCCGTTTCCGAAGCGATGAACCAAAATGCTTTGGCATTAGGGGAAATCAGTTCCGGAACCAATCAAATGAGTGAAGTTTCGATGCAAACAGCAGATAGTTCCGCTGAATTAAACCAAACTGCAATTGATATGAAAGACATTGCTTATCAATTTAAAATCGACTCAAAATCGTAACAGACAATTGGGATCATATTTGATTTTAATTGCGATGGAATTCTTATTTTAAATTGAGTTCATTATTAGTGCTTAAATATGTTTTATAGTATTCGATGGATTGGGTGAGTAATGGGTCTAAGTCAGTAGGATTTTCTTCCGCAAACAAACCTTTGTTTGTTTGGTTTAACCCCATTTTTTCTTCCAGTTTGGTTTGGATGTTTTTTGGAATGTATGGGTTTTTGGCATTTGTAGGTTTGATCCAGTTCCAAAATTTTGTTTCGTGTGGGGTACTTGATTCTTTGTTTGGATCCTCAATGATGATATCAGGTAAAATTCCAAATCCTTGGATTTCTTCGCCTGAAGGTAACACCATCTTTGAATTTGTAATCGCATAGAAGTATCCTGTTTTTTTACCAACTTCGTAAAACAATTGAAAGGTGCCTTGTCCAAAAGTCCTTGAACCTAAAATGATTGCCTTTTTGTTTTCTCTTAAACTTCCAGCAACTAGTTCTCCTCCTGCAGTCGTTTTGGGACCAACTAATATTCCGATAGGACCATCCCAAAGGATCGTATCTCCTTTAAGTGAAGGATAGATATTGGTTTCATACCTGCTGCGAATGCTAAACAAGTTTTGAGTAGATGTGAATAATGAGAGGAATTTTCTAAGTTCGATGAGATTTGATTGTTCACTTTCTCTAAGGTCTATGAGTAGAGCGCCAATTGTATTCTGATTATTCTTTTTTTCTGCTAATTCATGTTCGATGATTTTTTTAGTCGCACTGGCAATGGTGAAGTTATCATTAAATTGAAGGAAATTTTTAATTTTGATATAAAGTATATCGGGGTAACCAGTTATGATTCGGTGGGAAATATTGTTTAAAACATTAAATGATGTATCAGTTTTAATTTCTTTTGCATCGTAAACACGAGTGTGTGGATCAATCTCTTCTGTATAACCTAACATAGCGAGAAAAATAATTTTTTCTAGGATTTCATTCTGATTTTGCATTTGATTTGGATCATTTTTGGCAATTGAATAAATTTTATCTAAATGTGTTTCCAAATCATGAATATCTATGTTTAAAGAGGCAAAATGTTGATTTAACTCGATACGTTTTTTGATGTCCCATTCTTTGGTTTCAATTTTATAAGAGGGATTTTTTTTGATGAGAACATACGTTTGGTCCTCTGTGGGGAGTATGGTTCCTTGTGGGATGATATCATGATTTTTTAAATTCAATTCATAAAAACTTTTGGGAGTAAAATCAATGGATACGAATTCGTAAGCCTTTCGGATGGCACCTGCAATGAATGCATTGGTTTTCAGTTTATCGTTAGTAAGGTGAAGTATGGCAATATCGTTCTTTAATTTGATGAAATGTTCTAAATTGATTTTTCCAGTATAGAGGTAGGGGTATTTAGATTCCTTTTTAAAAGTTTCGATGGAATCAATCTTTGGGTTAGAATGGTTTCTGGTTTTTGTCTGACCTGGTCTGCAACTAAATAGGGAAAAGGAAAAGAGGCTTAAAATCACAAAAAAAGGAAACAAAATCTTCATGGATAATGGTTTAGCAGTTCCTAGGTGAATGGAAAAGCAAATGAATTTCTTTGGCTATTCTACTTTTTTTCCTTTTACAAAATTTTTGCATAGAAATGGATTGAATTCTTTCTGATTAAATACCAAATCTTGTAATTAGATTGGTAAAATGGAATTTTTTTCCTCCATTTACCGTTGAATTTAACACTACAGGTTCCGAGGTTTTTGTGAGATTTTTTGTTTCATCCCTTTTGTTTTTCTCTTTATTTTTTAGCTTGGGTGCTCAGTCAGTCAAAGGAAAGGAAACAGAATTAGCTTCTAAGTCTGTCACCTTACATTACAAAGTCGAAAAGAATTTGCTCAAAAAACTTTTGGTAGAATTAGGTTATAAAATTTTGAGTGATGAAGATAAACTTCTGATCGTATCCTACCAAGATTATAAGGTAGGACTTGTCTCCGGCAATGACTCATCCATTCAATTTTATTCATCGTTCAACACAGATAAAAAAAATAAAATCGAATTAGCCAATAAATGGAATCAGAAAATGCGGTATTCAAGAAGTTATATGGATGCTGATGGCCGGCTCATATTGGAGAGTGATTTTGATTATTCGGGTGGTGTGAGTGAGGAAGGGATTAAAGAATTTTTACAAAAATTCCAAATCTTAAACTCTCAGTTTAGTACACTACTGATTTTAGCGGAATAATTACCTAAATTTTTAAAATCAGTATTCCTGATTTGGATGCATTTGAAAAATAAGTTTCTTCCAGAGGTAAGTTTTTTACATTGGTGAAGAAGAAATCTTTATTGTTCTATTGATAGAGGAATTTATATGTCACGTCCATTTAAAGTATTAGGAATCCAACAAGTTGCGATTGGTGGAGAATCAAAAGAAAAATTATCAAAATTCTGGGTTGAAGTAATGGGACTTACAAAAGTATCCGATTACAAAAGTGAAAAAGAAAATGTTGATGAGGACATCCTTTCTATGGGGAATGGCCCTTACAAAGTAGAAATTGATCTGATGCAACCGATTGATCCAAACAAAAGTCCCAAAGTACACGATCCAAAACTCAATCACATTGGCCTTTGGATTGATCATTTAGAAGCCTGTGTAGAATACCTCACCAAACAAGGTGTTAGGTTCACTCCTGGCGGAATTCGAAAAGGGGCTGCGGGGTATAATGTTTGTTTCATCCACCCGAAAGGAAACGAAGAGTTCCCACTTTGTAGTGAAGGGGTACTTGTTGAATTAGTGCAAGCTCCAGAGGATGTGATCAAAGCGCTAGGTTAATTCTTAGAATTTTTGCAAACGGTTGGTATCATAACCAATCGTTTGTGCATACAGTATATATTCAGTTTCAATTGATTGCGGAATCGTTTTTTCTCTGGCAAAAATCCACAAAAAATTTGATTCTGGCCCACCGATTAGGGCTGTTTGGTACCCTTGACGATCAACCTTTAGAATCAAATAATCACCAAAAAAAATTGGGTATAAAAAACTAACCTTTAATTTGCCAAGATTCGGATCTGGTAAAAGAGCAACTCCTTCTATCGTAATTGGACCGTTAGCGGATGTTCCTTGGTTTTTTACTCGTATATTCCCATCTTCTCTTAGGGAGTATTCGGCAGAGACATTGGTAAGTCCAGATTGGAATGGATTGTCAATCCGTTTGATCTCATACCATGTTCCTAAAAATCGATTCCAATCTATATTTTTTTCTGCAAAGACATCAAAACGCGAAGGAGAAAGGTAAGTTCCTAAACTAACAGAAAGGAATGGAAGGAATGGGTTTTCGGAATTTGACGAATTTTTATCATTTGGAATAAGTGATGGAGAACATTGGAAAAATGTTACGATTAAAATATAGAAACACAAAACTTTCCATTTTTGGTTGAAATATAAATTCCCTTCCATCTCCTCTTAGAGTGGAAAAGAAAGAATATTTGATTCAAAAAATAATGGAATCTATAACATTTTTTTGTGCAAAAAACGCCAGTGCAGATAAGCAAAACAAGCTAAGAATGTTGTGATGAGAAACTGTGTTAGATGGACAACAGTTGCATACACAAGCCCTTCCCCAGGGTCCCTTCCGAGTATGATAAACCCTGAAATGATTGCCGCGTGGAATACTCCGATTCCAGATGGTGCAGAAGGGATCGCAACTCCCATTCCCCCTAAAAACATAAAGAGTAAGGCTTCGGGGAATCGTATTGGCATACCGATAAGCATACCAGCTAAGTAATACGTGATCGCATAACCAAAAATCCATGTAGGAAGTGAATATGCCAAAGGTTTGATCAGTTTGTCACCTTGCAAAAATTCTGAAAATTCAACTAGGTGGTGGTCTAGTTTTGTTTCATAAAAGGATTGTTTTCCGATCAGAGAAAAAATATTTAATAAAAGTTTTTGAAGAGTGGATAGGAAGTATTTGACTAAAATTAGTCCAACTAACATTGCCAAGATGACGAGTGCAGATATGAGTAACAGGCTAAGATTTTTTGATTGGCCAAGTCCCATATAAAAAAGAGCACCAGCACCTATCACAACCACTGCACCCAAATCCATTACTTTTTCCAAAAATATTCGGCTTAAGAGATGAGTGAGAGGTAAATCCGAATCTCGTTTGTTCATGAGTAGTCTTACCAAATCACCACCGCGCGCAGGTAATACCATATTCAATCCAACTCCAATGATTGCAGTAGTGAAGGATTGGGTAAAGGTGATTTTTTTCTCTAAAAGATGGAACCAACGAATGGAAAATGGAACAAAGGCCCAAAGGTTGGAAAGGATGAGGAGTGGGAATACCCACCAATTGACTTTTCCTTCTAAACGTTTGAATTCACTGATATCAAAGTTTTTTTGTAAAAAATAAATGGCAATGCCTGAAACGATGATTCCAAAGATTAATTTTCTCATTGTGTTATTACCCTGGTGGCCATTGTAAATGCCTTCCGCCTAATAGATGGAAGTGGAGGTGTCCAACTGTTTGGCCACCATGGCTTCCGCAGTTATTGACGAGACGATATCCTTTTTCATGGATTCCATTTTTTTCAGCAAGTTTTGGAATCACCTGGAAGATTTCTTGGATTACCTTTGGATCCAATGACGAAATTTCATTCATACTATTGATATGGACTTTGGGAATAATGAGTAGGTGAATTGGCGCTTGGGGGGTGATATCGTGAAATACAAAGATAGAATCAGATTCATATTCTTTTTTGGCAGGGATTTCACCTTTTATGATTTTACAAAAAATACAGTTTTCCATCTTAAATTTTTTCCTTTGCGAATACTAGAGATGCTGCACCTAACGTTCCAGATACATTCCCACCTGGCCCTAATTTTAATCTTTCATTTAACACGGGGAAGATGGAAGAGCGAATTTCTGTTTCCAATGCACTTCCAAATAAATCATAAGACTTGGTAATCCCACCCACAAAAACGACTGCCTCTGGATTGAGTAGATGCACGGCTCCGCGAACTGCATGCGCAAGTGCCGTGGTTCCAAATTCTAATATTTCCTTTGCCGCGGAGTCTCCATTTTTTACCAATTGGAAAAAAACTTCAGCATTGGATAATTTGGAATTTGTTTTTTCTAAATAACGATTGAGAAATCCTATCGTAGAAAAATAACTTTCGACACAACCTCTCACTCCACACCCGCAAATTGCTCCACCAATGACAGAAGTGGTATGACCAATTTCAATTCCATTGCCTAAATACCCTGAATACAATTTGCCATTTGAAACAAACCCGCCACCAATTCCTGTACCTAAAGTTAGGATCAGTTGGGACTCACAGTCTTTGTAGTTACCAAAAATTGCTTCTCCTAATGCTGCACAGTTTGCATCATTTTCGTAAAATACGGGAAGAGAAAATTTTTTTTCTAAGGAAGATTTGATGGGTAGGTTGTTTAGACCAATCATATTGGCACTTTTCAGCAAAACACCTGTTTCATTATTGAGTGGGCCAGGGGAACCAACACCAATCCCCATACATTCTTTTGCCAAAGGTTGGATGGCATCAATTAAAACGGATAAAAACGAATCATTGTCTAAGTGGTCTGGTGTTTTTTTGTGATTGGACTTCAGTTCTTCCCCTTTTTGATTAAAGAGAGAAACTCTGATACTCCCACCACCAATATCAACACCAATTGCCTGATTCAAAACTTCACTCGCCCTTGATCACTTGTTCGAACCTTCCGTTTTTCATTTCATAAACGGTTTGGGCATCAAAAGCAAGTTTCATATCATGTGTGACAAGTATGATCGAATGATTTCGTTTATTGTATTCATTGAGTAATAATTGGACTAAATAACTATTTTCGGGATCCAAATCCCCAGAAGGTTCATCCGCAAACAGGATCGCAGGATCATTGATGAGAGAACGAGCAATAGCTGCTTTTTGGATTTGTCCCCCTGACAAAGTCCTAGGCAATGAATTTTGGATGTCACCTAATTTTAGGTGATCGATGAGGTAATCACATTTACGGATATAATCATCATTCGAAAATTTTTTAGTAAACAAAGCAGGGAGTAGGATATTTTCTTTGATGGTTAGGTTCCCGACTAACTCTGAAAATTGAAACACGAGTCCCAGGTCACGAGCTCTAATTTCCGCTAGTTCCTGTTTGGAAATCTGCGAGAGTTTGATTTGGTCGTACAAAATGTCCCCTTCTGTTGGAGATAACATTCCTGTTAACATCGAAAGGAGAGTTGTTTTTCCGGAACCGGAGGGACCGATGATGGCAACATAATCTCCCTGGTTCACATCGAAACTGACTGAACTCACTGCCTCTTCGTTTCCAAAACGTTTGGTGAGATTGTGGACACGGAGTAACATTATTTTTGCCTCCGTATGGACTTGTAAGGATCAATGAAGGTACTGATGCCAACGGTGGGAAAGGAGACAAGGATTCCTAAAAAAAGAAAAAGCACCAAACAAGTGAAAATGGATTTTACTTCCGCAAAAAGGCCAAAGTCGGGTGGAGGAATAAGGAGTCCCAAGTTCAGGACGACCGCGAGTAGGAAACTTGGTAAAAATAGGAAAAATAAGGACAAAGAATGGAGTAGAATACAGCCAAAACGATTGCCTCCGACAGCCATCATCACACCGATATCACCGAGGGAATGAAGGCAATGGAAGAAAAATAAAGTCATGAGTGCAAAGCTAGTAGCGTAAAAAAGAATCTGAGGAGACTTGTCAAAGGAAACGATACTAGTAAGAGACACTCCCGCATACAAATGGAAGTGGATCCTGACTGCTAGGACGAGGAAAGTAAAAACAAGAGTTCCTACAAGGCCATACGCCAAGGAATAGAGACGATCTCTAACGAGAAGTCGAAGAGCAAACGAAATGTAGGTGAGTTGTATCACTTCCAGGACAGAATTGGCGTAAGACTCTTTTTTACCAACCAAAATAGGAAAATAGGAAGTATTCGAAATTGGCATTTTTTATCTTTGTAGGAGCCGCAGTGATTTTACTTGGGTTTCTTTTGACCTTTGTCATTGGACAGAGGCGGGATAGTTATGCAAAAGCCTTAAGCCTTGCCACTTTAGGGAATTTTCTAGATGCAAGGGCACTTGTGAGGGAAAAACTAGAAGAAGACCACCAAAATCCCTATGGTCATTACGTGATGGCAAAAATTTATGCCATGGAGAATGACCCACTCAACGAAGCAAAACACCTCGAAATCATCAAAAAAAATAACCGATACACCAAGGAAATTGATCCGGTCACGGTTTCCAACCGGATTGCTGAGATTTATTATAACAAAGATTTTTTTGAAGAAGCCTTTTTCCATTACCTAGACACACTCCAAGTGGACAGATCCAATCCGATTGCTTGTATTCGTTTGGGTTTTATGGCGCTCGGACAAAAAGAATTCAAAATCGCTGACCATTTTTTTGCGAGGATCCCTGAAGAGAAGGTCAATCTCACATCGTATTATATTGCCAAAGGTGTGATCTCTGGTGTGACCGGTGGTGGAAAAGAAAGAGAATACTTTGAAAAAGCATATAAAATTGAAAAGACTCCAGTATCTGGATTTTTATATGCTCTATCCCTTTCCAGAGAAAACAAACACAAAGATGCAGTGAAAACTGCCATCGCCATCAGTGAACAAATCGAAGATGAATTTGTGAGATTCACCTTATTCCAATTCCTGATGACAGAAGCCATCCTCATGCAAAATTTTCCGGAAGCCTTAAAGTATGGAAGGTTATGTCTGGAAATGGCAAAACTCAATGCTTGGCAAAGTGAAATTACAGAGTGTAGTATCCATTTTGCGATGATCACAACATACATGGGTCGTTACGAAGAAGGTGCTGAGTACTTAATTGAAGCCGAAGCAGAAAGATTAGATGATCCAGACGTTGTTGCTTTAGCCAATTTAAAATACCGATTGGAACGAGGAACTGGTACTGTCGAATCCTTAACTCATGAATACGACCTAACACGTGAATTAAATTTATTGTCTGTGAATTTATTTCCTAACTCACGTTATTTTGAGTTAAGTGGAATGCGTTCTTCCAAACCTTTTAATATCAAAGGGATGGTGGATGAAAATGGAAAAAAACTCACATCCAAATTGGATATGTTGGGCCTCGATAAATTTGAAAAATTCATTAGTTTGCCAGGAACCAATTTTAAAAACCAAGCCACTCGTATGGTCATGAGCCTTGGTTATCGAGTCACTAAGGAAATTGCAAACCCAGAGGCAGATGGAGTCAATTTACTTGCGTCTTCCAAAGAAGATGTAAACAAACGTGCCCTCTTTCGAGTGCGTAAGTGGAAAGACGCAAAGGTATCGGATGTTTTTTTACGAGAGATGACAAACCAAATGGAAGATATGGGTGCTACGAAAGGGTTTGTGATTGGGAATTTTGATGTGACAGAAGCTGGTAAAAAAATCATCGCAGCAAGTAATGGAGCACTTGAAATGTATTCGGGGGATTTGTTTGAGGATCTTCTCAACAAAACTATGTAATGCGGTCTCTTTTCTCCAAACATTTCCACTGCTTGTATATACACGTTTTACTTATCCTATTTTTGTCCTCCTGTGTTAGTAAAAACACAAACATTGAAACAGAAAACCCTCAATCGCGAAATATCATAAAAATTAACTGTCCTTTCCCTATCAAACAAGGGGTCGTGTATGGAAAAGGAATTTCTAAATTTGATTCAACTTTTATAATGTTTATAACAAAGCAGTTGTTATTTGACTTATGTGAGGGGCATTTTTCTCACCTATTAGGTTTTGTTGATGCAGAAACTGGTTTATTTGTTGATGCCAAAGGGTATTGGTCCAAACAAGAAGTGGCATTGGACTTAAAAGATCCAAATGGATATTTTTCTTTGTATTATTTTGATCAGAAAAAACTAGACCTAAAAAAAGGAAACCAAGGGAATCTTACGATCCGTGATGTATTTGTACAAGCGGGTCCTGTGGTAATTGATATTTATGTTGGATCAAAAGAAGAGGTGGAACTCAAATTTCGATTTGATTCAAATCCCAAACTAGAACGTTATTTGATCAACCCGAGTTTTATTAAAACAGGAAACAATTGGTACTTACATAGAATGTTTTGATTTATTTGGTCCCTGTGATCACCTGTTTTACAATATCGGATGCCGACAAACCAGGGTTTGTTTTTTTTGCATCAGTTACTTGTTTGGTGGCAGTTTTTTCATCAAAACCAAGTTGGATGAGAGCAAGGGTTGCTAAATCTGTTTCTCTGTCTACAATACTAAATTCTGTTGTTCCTTCATTTAAGAACATTTCAAATTTTTTTAAATTTTGTTTGATTTCAAATAAAATCTTTTCTGAAGTTTTTCCTTTCACTTTTGGAATTTTTTCCAAAGTTTTTTTGTCATCGGCTTTTGCGATTTGGTAGAGATCATCTGCTTGGAAAAAAGATAATATTTTTAATGCCGTAAGTTCGCCAATTCCATGAAGGGATTTGATGAGTTCAAATAATTCGCGATCTTTTTTTGAGGAAAATCCAAATAACCTTTGTCCACGATCTGTGATGGAATGAAAGGTATGTAAAAAAATCTCAGTCGAAATTTTATCCTTACATTCTAAGTGCAAAGGGAAAGGGATCATCACTTCATAACCCACGCCAGACACTTCCACAACCAAACGATCAATCTCTAATTGGAGTAATTTTCCACGTAAACTTGCGATCATAATCCTCTTCTCCTTTCCCATTGTAGGGAGGGAAGAATTATGACTACTCTTCTTTTTTCAAACGAATCTGTTCGTTGACACAAAAACAAAGAAAAGGTTGCTTGAAATTTCTTTTAAATCCTACTAAAACCTTTGTTGTGAAACGGATCCGAAAATCTAAAATTCCGACTCTTGCACAGTATTTGACATTGGCGGATTTGTTTAAAAACCTCCCACATTCCGTGTTACGCGAAATGATGGCACATACAGTTCGTGAATTTTTAAAAGGGGGAGAGATTCTCTTTTTGGAACAATCGGATGGAAATGATTTGTACATTTTGGCTGCCGGAAAACTTCGTTACGAAAAACGAAGTGCAGATGGTAGTATCCGAGATGTAGGTGAATTCAAACGTCTCGATATCATAGGGGAGCTGAGTTTATTTACAGGAGAAAAACGTTCTGCGACTGTAAAGGCAGTGCGAGACTCCGAACTCATCCGAGTTCCAAGAGAAGTGGCTTTATCCATTCTTTTAAAATACCCAGAAAGTTTACTTCAGATTACGAAAATCATCGCAGAACGATTGGCTCATGCCAAAACGGAAACAAAAGGTTTTGTCCCACAGGCAAAAACCTTCACCTTACTTTCCTCACTGCCTGAAAAAGTGATTTTGGATATGATTCATTATCTAGGAATCGTTTTCCTTCGGTATGGATCTTTTTATGTTGTCGATGAATCGATGTTCAACGATCGAATGAAGGAATTGGACAAATTAGAGGAAGCAGATCGTGAACCTTGGATCATTCGCTTTTTCACTCAAATTGAAGCCGAATACGATTATATTTTTTATCTTGTGAAGGACGAAGGCAAATTAAGTCCTTATGCCGAAAGGACTTTACGCCAGTCTGATACATTTGTTTATATCAAAGATGCAGATGAGGATCCAAATTGTATCCAATTGGAATCACTCATCGATAAACGTAAGTTTAGTGATCGTAATCATGTTCTTGTCTTACTCCAGCCAAACCGAGAATTGGTTCGCGAAGGAACAATTAAACATCTAGAGAAAAGGAGATTCCATCGTCATTTCCATGTCCATTTAGAACGAATGGACACTTGGGAAAGATTGGGGAGGGGTTTACTTGGAAAATCAATAGGCCTTGCATTAGGTGGTGGTGGTGCCAAAGGGTTTGCCCATTTAGGTGTATTAAAAGCTTTAGAAGAAAATTCGATTCCCATTGATATGGTTTCTGGTACAAGTGCCGGTTCCATTTTTGCTGCTCTCATTGCGATGGGGGAATCAAGTGAAGGGAGTAAAGTCAAAGCCAAGGAATTTTGGGTATCAAAAGATCTATTAAATGAATATACAATTCCTATTTTATCATTAACAACTGGGAGAAAATACACGGAAGCCATTCGGAATTTTTTTGGAGAGATTCAGATTGAAGACTTGTGGATTCCTTATTTTGCAGTCGCAACAAATCTTTCGCATTCCGAAATCCATGTACAAGAAGTTGGGAGTCTATGGAAAGCAATCCGTGCCAGTACTTCCATTCCCGGTATTGTACCTCCTTTTATTGATGATGGAATCGTTTATGTGGATGGGGGAGTTCTTGACAATGTTCCTGGCATCACTCTAAAGGAGAAAGGTGTTGGAAAAGTGATTTCGGTAGATGTATTTGGTGACATTTATCCAGACCAAGACCGCGAACTTTGTGAATACTTTGATGCAAACAAACCTGGTGTAATGACAAATCCCATCTTTCAAATGACAAACCTTATCAATTTCCAAGACATCTTAAAACCGAAATTTCCACCTATTGGAGATATCATCATCCGATCGATTTTAGCATCGAGCCGAGAACGAATCCGCCAAACAGAAAAAATTTCAGATTTGTTTTTACAAATCCCTACCAATAATTTTGGATTACTTGATTGGTTTGCGTATGAACGTTTGATTGAGCTTGGATATATTTCCTCTTCCCAGAAAATTAAAATGAACCGAGAGAAATTTTTAAATCCTTCTTTACAATCAGTTTAGATTCCTTTACTCCTTGGTTCATGTTATCAAAAGAATACCATCTATCTATTTTTATATTGGTTTTCCTTTTCCCTTGGTTTTTACATTCACAAAATTTAGACACACTTTTAGAATCAGGTTATAATAAACAAGAAACCTTACTCATTCGAAGTGAAATTCGAAAGAAACTAGGTGACCGAGCAAACCAAAAAGAAATCCAAAACATCATCCAATCTTTACGTGTGTGGGCGGTATTTGAAACCATGTCACCTTCGGAATTTGCATTGGAAGTAGAAAGGTTTGTGATTTTAAAAGATCACGGATATGATTGGGAAGAGACGGAAGATTTAATTCCCTATCTCATCACAACCAAACCTAACAAAAAAGAGATTCCGTTTTTAGGTAAGTTTTATCGGGAAATGAAATTAAGCCAACTGTCTGAGGAAGAAATGTTAAATTTTTTCCAAACTGCAAAGAGTAAATCTTGGACGGGCGAAACATTATTTGTGGTTGGTCGATTGTATGTTCTGTTGCGAAAACAAGAATCCAATCCAAATGTAATTCTCAAACAATTAGAAAAAAAAATACCCAAGAATATCCTTACACTCAATTCAGAAAAACAAAAAAAACTGATGTTAGAGATGAAACCAGAGTCAAAGAATTCTGATTTTGCCAAACGTTGGAATACGGTCATTGAGGATACGATCTCTGTTCTTTCTGGGAAAAATACGATTGATGATTTTAAAGTTTCTGATCGTAGGACAGAAATAATTTGGAATGAAGAAGGAGAATGGATCACAAATGAAAGACCAAAACTAGATCCAAATCTCATTTTTATGGAAGAACAAACTACCTCCCAAACAACAGAAGCACAGAATGTTTCCAAACGTAAGTTAGTGGATCCAGTTGGTAGATTATGGATCGGAACACCATATTTGTATGGAGGTTATTCCAAACGAGGAGTTGACTGTTCTGGATTGACAAAATCCATCTTAACGGATCCAAAAATTGGAATGAAGGAGAAGGCCATTCCTCGCTCAGCAAAAGACCAATCACAAATTGGTAAATTTGTTCCCAGGGAAAAACAAGAAATTGGAAATTTGGTTTTTTTCTCTGCGTCTCCCAATACTAAAAAGATCACACATGTGGGTATGGTATTAGAAAATGGAAAATTTATCCACGCTTCAACGAGCAGAGGTGTTGTCATTCAATCCCTAGATGAAAAATGGTGGAAGGAAAGGTATGTTACAGGTAGAGATATCTTTCTTTAGTGGCAATTGATATGGCAAAAAAGAAAGCATTGGTATTGTCTGGTGGTGGTGCAAGAGGTGCCTACCAAGCAGGTGTGTTACGATATTTAGAAGAAATCAATTGGAAACCAGATATAATTTGTGGAACATCTGTTGGAGCGATCAATGCATGTGCCATTGGTTCTGGAATGGATTCAAAAAAATTATCCGAATTATGGTTAAAACTGAATCAAAAACATATCATGCGTTATTCGGTATGGAATATGTTAAAAGGATTGTTTCGAAGAAAATACTATCCTTTGGTAGAGACATATCCTTTAAAAAAATTCATTCATGAACATTTAGACTTTAGTCACTTAAACGAGTCAAAAACAAAGGTAATCATTTCGGCCGTTAATATTTTATCATCAGAGCTTAGATTCTTTGAAAATCCAAAACTGCAGATTGAACATTTACTTGCTTCTTCGGCCATTCCCATGATTTTTCCGTGGCAAGTGATTGATGGAGAACCTTATTGGGATGGGGGGGTGATGGCAAATACTCCGATTCTTCCAGCATTAACACATGAAGCTTCCGATATCGTTGTGGTATTACTTTCGCCCGTTGGAAGTTCGGCGATTATGGAAACTCCTGTGACAAAGGATGAGGCATTACAAAGGTTATTTGAACTCTACTTACTTGGTTCCTATAAAAGTGTAGAACAAGGATTGGAATACCGAAAATCTGTGATGAATGGTCTCACATCAATTGAGAATTTTCTCCTGAACCTAAGGACACAATTTACGAACGCTAAAATTTCTGTCATCGCCCCAAAACAAATGTTAGGTTTTGGTAGTATTCTCAATTTTAAGAAAGAACAAGCTGAAAAACTCTTAGTGCAAGGTTATGATGACACTAAAGAATTTTTCCAAACCAAATCTAAGAAAAAATGATCAATTCCTGGAACTAACCATAATATAAATGGACTGGGCCATATATTCAAAGGATTGGGCTAATGAATTTGGGTCGATCCTAGAATTTCCATATCCTGTTTCGCGGATATAGGTAACAGATACTGACGATTTTGAAGTCACCCATGAAAATCCCAAACTGAAACCTTTGTTCCTTGAATATTCATTTCGAGGATTTGTTCCAGAACGAGCAACTTTGTAAATGACACTCGCGTCACCAGAACTTGCCGATACTTGGTTACCAAAGGTATTTTGAAGGTATAAATCAACTGCCGATTCTGTCCATGAAACTGGTTTTGTATTTGGTTCGTTTGTGTAAATACCACCTAACACAGAAAAAGTGTCTGCCAAATAGTATTCCATACCAGCAGCAAAATTAGTGGTGGAATACCTTGTTAGTTCTCTAACCTCTGTATCATTGATTGTGTAAGTGACACGTCGACCGAAGGTACTAATCTCATCTTGGTTCCTTCTTACTTTATAACCGGAGGTATGAATCATATCAAAGGATGCTAAGAATCTTGCCGTTGGGAAAAAAGCCACACCAAATCGCATTTCTTGTGTTTGCGGAATGGACGTGACAAGTTTCGGTTTTTGTGTCAATACTCCTTGTTCAATCGAAGAGGCTCCACTTCCAGTCCCTTCAATAAAGTCAACAGCAGAGGAACCTGGTCTACGTGTAGAATCAACATAAACTTCATTGTACAATCTGTCCCCACCGGTAACAAAAATTCGACGATAACTAAATCCTAAAGATAGTTTAGGATTTGGTTGGTATTGGATCCCAAGGACTGGCATGAGTCCTGATGTGCGACGATTGTCTACATACGAGCGCATCACATAACTTAGATCTGAGAATTGTTGGAATTGGGTTCTCGAAACTTCCTTCGTGTCATTCAAGTAATACAGTGTGGCACCTAGAGAAAGTTTATCATTGAGAAGGTATGCCAAACTGGGTCCGACTAAAAGTTGGTTATATCGTTCTTTTGTATAATTCCGAGTGGAATTAATCGAAGGAGATACAAGAGGGTAGTTCACCTGATCAACTCGATTATAGGAATAGTTATAAGTATTGACGATTGAAAAGGCAAACTTCCATCGATCAAAGTTTTTAAGTAGTCCAATGAAATTGGGATCAAAACCTTGGTGGGTTTGGTTGTATCTTTGGCCTGGTGTGTCTATATTGATATAACTACGTTTGACATCTTTAAAATTACTCGCAGAGATCGATATCCCATCATTATGAGTAAACCCAAGCCCTGCAGGATTGTAATAAGCACCGGATGGATCGTCAGCGATGGCAGTAAAGGCACCTGCTAGTCCCGCTGCTCTTTCTCCATAAAATCCTTGTATGTTGTTAAATGGTTCCGAAGGAAACAATGAGACAGGTAAAAAACAGATACCCAAAAATAATATGGAATGAATTATGAATTTCTGAATTGTATTTAAGTTGTGTTTACGATTTTTTTTAAGGATTAACATATAAATTTCGTTTTGTTTGGTTCCAAATATAAGAATTTCAATTAAATTTGAACGACAGTATTTGCTCGAATAGTATATACTTCGTTTCCGTTTGTATCAATTGCATACCGCCAGACAACTGCTGATGGAATTTGATTGGCTGTCCCATAAAAGTCTACATAATAAACTGGACCACCACTATTGACATTATTATAAAATTCTCCCCATCCTATAAATTCATCTGGAAATACATTGGGATCAACTCCAGAAGGCATGATGACATATGCATCATATTCAGTAAATCCAGCTCCTTGTCCAATTCCGCCTCCAGGAAGTGCAGTTGTAAAATCAACATAAGCATCCCATTCAAAGGTATAAGTGGTTTCGATAAACTCACCGTAAAGATCTGTATCAAGAACTCCTAATTCTTCATAATCATCGTTAGCAGGGGTTCCAATGTCATAATAATCAACAGCAAAATAAGTGATATCACCGTTCGGATCATAAGTTTCGGTTAAATAATATTCAAAATTATCGGCATTATCTATGTATTCCGTCAGGACATAACCTCCTAGGTCATTCGTCCTCCCTTTGACTGAGGTTGTGATTTTATTCCCAGCAGGGTCATCATAAACATTACTATAATTTAATGTGACACAATTATTGGCATTGGCACTTGTATCCTTCTCACATTCTTCGAAGGTAAACCGTGTTGTGGATTTGTCAGTATTCCCGGATCCACTTGTCACTTGTTTGATATTGAGGATGGCTTTGTCTTTTTTCCCTGCTTGTGTGATGTAAGTGATCGATGCTTCTACACTTAAGGAAATTCCAAATACTTTTAAGGAACGATTGATTGAACTAAATACTTTCGATTTATCTGTTTTGAATTTGATTGCCTTTTGGAATTTATTATTGGAAGGACAAGGTTGAGGGGTGCCGATCGCATCAGCAAACGAATATTCAACTTCAACATCATATTCATCATTACTCAATCGTTTATACACCATGGCAGGTGTTGGCACTGATTGGCCAGTGAATGGTAAAATCCCTTCGTTTTGTAAACTAACGAGTTCTCCTCTTGCTTCTTCTGGGCTTAGGCCAAGCCTTTCGATCCCTTCCAGGAACTCTTCTTCCATACTTTGTGTGATACGCACAGTTCCCGTACCACCAGGGATACACACTCCTGGACTTGCTTTTGCAATTGCATAGGAACCGCTGATGAGTACTAAGTCTTTTTTAGAATCCCTCAATATCTCAGCGACGATACTTGTTCCTTCTGTTAAAAAGTTTTGTCCAGTAAATCCGTAATCCAAAGTATCTTGTGCAATTCCTTTGTTGGTAAAAGCCATTTTGGAAGAACGATTTTGGCGCAAAAAACTTGCACCTAATCCACTGGAAGGTTTCCGAATCGAACGAGGGACAGCCACACTGAGGTTGGAAGGAAGTTCTGTATTGATATTGGAAGAAAATAATGTACGAATGAAAAACCGAGTGGCTAATGCACTGAGAGTATTACTTTCATCTTTTTCTTTTTTACAACCTTCGAACGTCATAAACAATACGATGAGAAGTAGAAAAAAATGTTTCATTGCCCGTTCATCACAATGGATGGATAAGAATTGTCAATTCGAAAGTCAAAATTAAAAAAAGAGTTTTCAAAGATAGATGAAACCCAACACTCATTGGTAATGAAGTCGAACACTTTATCCTATTTATTCCTTTTTGTCAGTGTTTCACTACTTGCAAAAGGTAATGTTTATGTGCAAAGCAACAAAGCAAAGTTACTGACGCAACCTAAGTTAAATGCAGAAGGAAGTCTTTTAAAAATAGGAGAAGTACTAACGCCTATCACCGAACAAGGGCTCTTTGTCCAAGTGCGAGTCGAAGAGAAAACAGGTTGGGTCTCAAAATTATTTGTTTCTCCTCTCCCACCTGGAACACAGATGAAATTAGGCATCACTTCTAATTCCTCGGAAGCTGTTGTGGCGAGGCAACGTGCTTCTGATTTTACGAAAACCGCTGCTGCAAGAGGGCTATCTGAAACCCAAAAGATGAGAGTGCGTGGAGAAGGAGAATTGTATGATTTTGAATCCTTACGTTGGCTTGAATCCGTACCATTGGCTTTTGAGGAAACAAATCCAAAAGAAGAAAAAAAAACTGGGATCACACAAAGTTCGAGTTTTTTTTCATTCTCATCTAATTCTGGATTACCAGTACTTGGGGAAACAAAAGCGGAAGTGAAGATGGGCCGTTCACTTGCGGCAAGACTATTGAAAAAATACAATTTAGTTCGTGATTTAGAATTCACAAGGTATCTCAATTCCATCGCATCAAAGTTAGGTTCTGTTTCATCTCGTAAAGATTTGGAATTTCGAGTAGGGATCATTGATTCACAAGAAGTAAATGCATTTTCCTGTCCTGGTGGTTATTTGTTTATCACCACAGGCACTCTAAAAAAAATCCAAACGGAGGCAGAGTTAGCTGGTATCATTGCACATGAGATGGGTCATGTGATTTTATTTCATAATGGTGAATTCAAAGAATCGAATGTATTTGTTGATATCCTTTCTGGATTATTATCTCCACCAGGCAGTGAGGTTGTCAATTCAGCGATGGCAACTGCGATCACTGAAATGGAAAAACAATTTTTTGAAACAGGCCGAGATGCAAAGGTGGAATTAGAGGCGGATGAGGCAGCTGTAGGTCTTGTTTCTCAAATAGGATATTCTCCACTGGGATTGTCTAGTTATCTAAATACAATGTCAAAATCAGAAGGTACGGACCTTCTGAAAAAAACACATCCTGAAACAAATTTAAGAATCGCAAAACTCGTGTTTATTGAATCTTCGGTGTCAATGGAAGGAACTCCTGTCATCATTGACCGTTGGAGTGATTACAAAAAACGATTAACAACAAATGAAACAAAATAAAATACTCTTCCCAATTTTTTTAATGGTAGTGATTCCGACTTTACTCACTACTTTCATTTCCTTTTTCCGATTTTCTACGACATTAGATCGAAAATTATCAGATGCATTGTTTCATCTATTACCTTCCCATCATACATTTTCAAAAGACATTGTGATCATTGACATCGATGAGCAGAGTATTGCCAAATATGCAGACCATCCAGAGCTCGGGCAGTGGCCTTGGAAACGTCATATTTATCCCACTCTCATCGGATACACAAAACTCCTCACCCCACCGAAATTTACACTCATCGATATCATGTTCACTGAGAGATCGGATTATGATGATGCTTTGGTTATCGCTAACGAAAGTTTGGGGGAGATTTCCCATGCAGCTAATTTCCGAAATGGTGGGATAGTGATTCCTAGAAAAAGTATCGATACCATTAGTCAAAAATTCAGTGTTCCTTTGAGTACAAATATTCCTTTTCCAAAATATGAAAATGCATCCTTTCCCATTGGTCAAATTGCAGAAACTGCTCCCACTATCCATGTGGTGAATGTGATATCGGATAGTGATGGGATATTAAGGAGATTTTCCCCCTTTGTAAGCTGGAATGGATTGTATTTCCCAACACTTGCGACGCAAGCATTCGCATTAGGTGATCCTTTCACTGTAGAAACAAAAGAATCCAATGTTTACTTAGAAAAAGAAGGAACAAAACGAATCATTCCCATTGGAAAAGATGGGCTCGTAAGAGCTTATTTTTATACAGAAGATGAGTTGAGAAATATTCCTAGGTATTCAGCAGCAGGGATCATTGAATCATTAGAAAAGTTAAACAGTGGTGAGGTGGAAGATCCAGACACACTCCTTGTGCCTCCCAAATTGTTTGCAGATAAAATTGTCCTAATTGGTACTTCTGCTGCAGCTACACATGATGATGTTGTCACTCCCCACGGATTGTTTCCTGGTGTGATTGCTCAGGCTGTGTTTGCTTCGAATTTAACAGAAGGGCATTTACTAAAAGAATTACCTGTGGCGTATGGATTTCTATTTACAATTTTAATTTTGTTTGTTGGTGTTCTTGTTTTGTTTATTAACCAATGGCATTTATTGAAGAATATTTATCCAATATTTGCAATCTCTTTGTTTCTCGGATTGTTCTATTTCCTTTATCGAATGGATTATGTATTGTCTACTTATTCTTTTGTGTTTGGATTCCCAGTTTCCTACTTACTTGGATTTGCTTATTTAACTTACACAGAAGGAAAGGAAAAACGAAAATTCAATCACATCTTACGGAACTTAGTCGATCCTGAAGTGGTGAGTGTTGCTCTCGAGAATATGGAATCCTTAAAAAGAGGAGGGGAGTGGGAAATTACTGCCTTTTTTTCGGATGTTGCTGGTTTCTCCTCCATTAGTGAGGAATTAAGTGCAACAGATTTAGCAAAGTTATTAAATGAATACCTTTCCGCTATGACCAATGTTTTAAAAGCCAATTCAGGAACTTTGGATAAATACATTGGCGATGCAATCGTTGGTATTTTCGGTGCTCCTATCCAAAACATGGAACACCCAAAACTTGCTTGTAAGACCGCTCTTGAAATGGTGAAAGAGTTGGAAGGTTTAAGAAAAGAATGGAATGAAAGAGGGGATTATACACCACTAGCACGCGCTATGGTATTTCGTATCGGACTTAACTGTGGTTTGGCTAAAGTTGGATTTATGGGAACAGATAGTTTGGCATCCTACACGATGATGGGTGATACAGTAAACTTAGCTGCGAGGTTAGAAGCTGCTGCCAAAGATTATGGTGTCTCAATCTTAGTTTCAGAAAACATCGAAGTCGCTTGTAAGGACACATTTTCCTTTCGATTTTTGGATTGGATCCGTGTGAAGGGAAAAGAAGCTCCAGTGAAAATCTATAGTTTAGAATCATTTAAAGATGAAATTTCGCCAGTTTCTGCCAAAGCATTCGAAGAGTATGAATTCGGTTTTTCCGAATATTCCAAACGAAATTGGGAAACTGCCATCGAACATTTTAAGAATGTTTCTAAAATACTAGGGAAAGAAGATGTGAGTAGCCACTTACTTATCAAACGTTGCCAAACTTTGTTCCAAAACCCACCACCTGTCGACTGGGATGGCGTTTACACCCGTACGTCAAAATAATACTATACGATTCTCTGCTTTTCCTACACTGTCCTGAAAAAGGAAAAAGCGGAAATGGATGGAGCCAAAATTAAATCCTTATGTTGGCGGTTGACAATAGGACTAGAATTATTGACAGCGGTGCTTGCTGTACCAACTGCAGTGTTATTCATTGTCATAGCCGGTGTATATTCATTTGAAAAGTCTTTACTTGTTGTGTTAGGTGCAACCATTGCACTCTTTACTTCTTATGTTATCCCTACCATTCGTTTCTTAAGACTTAAAAAATTACTAAAGAAAACCATTCCCGATTTATTTCACTCGTTATCACTGGAAGAAAAACAAAAGATCAAATTAACACTTTTAAAATTTCCGAAACATAATTTGAGTTATTTTTTGATTCAATGGAGTTTCGGAATTCCATTTGCTGCGTTCGTGACATTCCAATTTTTTACTCCAACACTTGCGGAATACCTGCCTTATATTATTTTGCCAATTCTCATTTATCCAGTATTAGGTGTTTCGCATTTTTTTTTAAGCGAACTTGTGATCTCTGAAGTTTTGATTACACCAGAGTTAAAAGATTTACCATTAAATGCTGAATCGATTCCAAAAGTTGGAATTTATGCTCGAATATTTTTTACAATGTCTGCTGTGTTTAGTATGACACTCACTGCATTAGGGTACCTTCTTTTGGCAGAAGTTACAAAATTTGTACAAATCCTAAATGCAGAAGTTACTCTGGTATTGATGGCAGCTTTTATCACCATCAATATCTTTGTACTTACTTCTCTTTTTGTAAAAGCAATGAAGTTTAACACCATCCAAATGGCAAATCGTTATAAATCTTTAGCAAGTGGGGATTTAAGTGAATCGGTTCCAATCATTTCGACGGATGAACTAGGACATGGATCTATTTCGCTCAATTCTTTCATCACAAGTATTCGAAAAATTACATCTATTGTGATTGAAGAATCAGATAAGGTGAATTCGGATGCGAAGGTTATTGCAACACAAACACAAGGGTTAACTCAAGCAATGATGGAAGAAGCATCATCTTCGGAAGAGATGTCTGCAGGTGTGGAGGAAATGTCAGCAAGCATTCGTTCTACTGCTTTTGGCGCCAAAAAACAACATGATATTACAAAAGAAGCAAAAAATTTAGTCACCGATATGGAGTCTTCTATTGTATCAATCCATGATATGATGAATTTAACACAAACCGAAACCAAACAAATGGAAGAGGAAACGAAATTAGGTCAATCTGCTCTTCACTCTACTTTGGTTGCGATGTCTGATATCGAATCGAGTGTTGAAAACACATCCAATGTAATCCAGGTAATTGGGGAAATTTCAGACAAAATTGGTTTATTATCACTCAATGCTTCGATTGAAGCTGCCAGGGCAGGGGATGCGGGTAGAGGATTTGCAGTCGTTGCAAGTGAGATTTCTAAATTAGGGGAACAAACTCTTTCGAACACAAAACGAATTTTGGAAGCGGTTTCAAAAGCATCCGCTTCGACAAAATCAGGAAGGCTTGCTGTGTCCAATACAGAAAAAACCTTCACTCAAATTGGAAAGTCTGTTCACACAACTATTGAACTTATCAAACAATCAAGTGAGATGACAAAACAACAATTAGATCTTGTGAAAAATGTAAAAGAAAATATTGAGAAATTGACAATGTCTGCAATGGAGATTGAACAAAATACAAATGAACAGGCTAGTACTTCGGAAGAACTTGCAAAGAGTATTGCAACCATTACAGAAGGGACAGAATACTTAAATCAATTTGTGAATGATATTGATAAGTTGTGTTCGGCATTGTCTAATAAAGCTTCTAACTTAAGACAAACTATTGATTTTTTCAAAATCTAAAAGACATGGCTAAAGTTAACGAATAATTGTTCGTCTTCTCTTGATTTAGCATAATCAATCATAATGATAGTTGCTTGGTTCCAAGCGATGCGTAAACCAAGACCTTTGGAATAAAAATAATTTTTTAAATTAATTTTATGTTCATCATCCCAAACCCTTCCATAATCAAAAAACGGTACAATATTAAAGGCAAAAAACTCCGATCCTAATTTTGCTTCTGCAAATTTCCATCGAATTTCCGAATTTCCCCATCCCATTGCTCGTCCTACAAAACGATCTTGTTTGAATCCACGTAAGGTACGAAGTCCACCAAGTCCTCCCACTAGACCTTCTGTTCCCCACATATTTCTATATTCAAAAAAAGGTGCTTCTCCTTCTGTAACACCAAGTCCAAACCGATTTGCCACAACTAATTTATCAACTAACTTAGGAAAAGGGCTCCAAAACATTTTAGTTTGGGCAAAATACTTTTGGTACTGAAAATCCGAACCCAATGCTTTACTATGTTTTTCATACGTAACTTCTGCAAAAATTCCAGAATTAGGATCTGGTTCAAAATCACGAGTATCATAAACAATTCCTAGTCGTAATGCGTTGACATAGCCACCTTGGTAACCGATTATTTTTTTTCCCTCATAGTCTTCCGTGAGTCTTGTTTTTCCATTAGGAACGTCTGCAGATAATTGGTCAAATGTTGGATCCACACCTCGTACCATTTTCCCATCATAAGTTCGTATGATATTGTTTGAAAATTTTAAACCTGATACCAATCGAACCGTTCCACCAACAAACGATCTCTCTCCACTCACTGTAGCCATTGGAGTTTCAATGGTATACCGGTTGTACATTCTGTCAGTCACCACATAACCAGGCATCTGCGGAATTCCTGAAAACGTTTTTCCTCCGACAGAAAAAGGATCAGAACTAGTCCCTGGACGATAAAAAGTCAAATTGGTTTCTTGGTCGACAAAACTAGCATTGTTCACCTGACGGTTGTATGGTTGGTTCCTCTCTAAATAAGACAAAGACCTCATACTTGATTCACCTATACCAAAGTACAAGGTAGTTGGAGTGATGGTTAAAAATGCATCTGCACGAAGTCTCCATTGTGTGTCAGCGATAAAAGGCATATCTAAGCTGATCTGGTGGTACTGTGCATTTTTATTTGTATTAAAATACTGAGCGAAGAGCCTCATTCGGTAAGGTGTGTAATGGAACAATGGATCAGTTTTTGGTCCATTATTGTAGATATAGGCTCTTGCACCGTAACCGATGCCTTCGTTAGGATCGGAATTGATTAAGGGTAGGCCCGTTGGGTACCAACCATCCTTTTTGTCTTCAATGTCCTTTTTACAAAGTTGTTTGGAAACATCCATGGGAAAGGGAAGATTCTTGGGAGGAGGGTCTTTGATACAACCTGGCTCCGGGATTGCTTCTTGTGCCTTCAGTCCCAGACTGAGTCCCAAATAGACAATAACGAACACATAGAATCCTTTTTTTGCCAAACGAAGTTCCGAACCAAAACCCATAAGAGGAGGAAAATGGATGAATTCTAAGAATTGTCAATACAAAAAGTGAGTATTCACTCATTTTTTAAAAAGAGGGTGGGAAACAAAATAGCAACGTATCTTTTTTTCGAAATCATTTAGTTACCTCAAGTTTTGCCTTTTGTTTTCGTTGGTACATGATTAGAAAACTGTAACGGGTAATTTGTCCCCATTGGCATGACCATGTGGAATGATTCATGGCACAGAAATGGAATGAAAATAGGATCAAAGTTGAGAAAAATTCGTTTCAGTGTTATCGTTTTAAGCATAATTAAAATATTATATACTAATATACGAATCAATTTGCAAGGCGAAGCCTTTTATTTATAACAGTTGTATTTTTATATATTCGAAGAAATGAATGCTGAATCGAATATTTTTCTCGTTTCGAAATGGAATCAAATTTTCGTTATAGGGAAATCCCAAGATTAATATTAGTGATTTCTCCTAATGTGATCAAAGTCTAACTCGCCTTATACTTCTTAATTTATAGTTGCACAAAAACCATTCCTCTGAACCTTGGATTTAGTCGTAAAAATTGTTACAATATGTTCGTATGTCACATATTGTGCCACATAATTGAAAACCGTCGTTTCTTTGCTTTGTAATTTCGTTATGGATTGGTACAATATTGAAATATTTCATCTTCCTTATATTCCTATGTTTTGGTGTTTCTTCTGTTTTTTCTGAGAAGCGGAGATTGAAGAAAAATAAAGATGCAGATTCTGTTTCACTGGGTGTTGGCACAGATGTTAACCAAGGAACAAATTCTGAACCAGTGATTACACTCACACAGTATGTGGCAAATGAGAATAATTTCCGAGGGATTAGTGTCTATGGTGATCGTTATGCTAGGAGGAATAATACCGAATACAAATCGGTTCCCGATGCTTGGTTTCTGACAACGGAACTAGCCTTTCATACTGGTGATAAAAGATTTACCACCAATATGATGTTTTTTAATCCAATGGTGGGTAGAACCAATCGTGACAACGATTCCTATTTTCAGGATAAGCCAGGTGGAATAGACCAAACAAACACAGTTATCAATCAATTGTCCACAGGGACATTAACAACGGATCCAAATCTTGTCAAAAGAAGGCGTGAAAAAAATGCTCTAGGTGATTCTGCCTTAGGCGAATTTTATTTTAATTGGGAAAATCGTGCGGGATCTTTTTCGACCGGACTTTATGTTCTCATCAATGTAGGTGACAATTCAAGATTTGCTACTTCTGATTATACCTTTATTTGGAGGACTCCTTTTTTAAAATATATAAATCCCACACTATCTACATACTATAAATTCACATCAGAGTTTAGTGGTTATGGAACAGGAAGTGTATATCAAAATTTAGCCTTTCATCATCAGTTTCAAATTTCTGATAATATTTTCTTAACTCCAGCAACACATATCGGATACCAATATGTGAATGATGTAACTTTGCAAAGAAGAGGTATCTCAGATGTAAACACTAGTTTTAAATTGAGTATTTTAAACTTTTTTGTAAAAGCAATTCATGTATATAGACCAGATACCTATTTATGGGATAATGCAACTTTTAACCCACAAACAGGTGTGATCTATGCGGATAACAATCAAAATGATCAGAGAATTACCGATCCTTCGAAAAGGTATGGTTTAGCAAATCAGATTAATATAGATGCTATCAATCATATGCCAGTTGATCCAAATTTAAGACAGAAATTGGTTTATAAATACCAACAACAAGATTTTGTAAAAAATACTTTTGTGATTCAAATTGGCTATTCAATGAAATTTTAATATAAACGAGAATAAAGGTTAAACTATGAAAGAGAATATGCGTTCCATCTTCATTATTGTGTTTGTTAGTATTGCAGTTTCGATCACTGCATTGATTTTTGTGACCCTACAATTGAGAAGAGCATCAGAATCTCTTGCTGAAGCTACGATATCCAGGTATGAGTCGTATTTGTTAGCAGATGAGATGAGACAAAGCTCGGATGATTTAACTCGTTTAGCTAGAACTTATGTAATCTCTGGTGGAGATCCCAAATGGGAAAAACAATATTTTGAAATACTTGATATACGAAATGGAATTTTGCCAAGGCCAGTCCATTACGAAAATATCTATTGGGATTTTGTAGCAGCTGGAGATTTGAATCCTCGTCCCAAAGACAAGGCAATTGCGTTACTTGACCTTATGAAAGAAAAAGGATTTTCTCAATTAGAATTGAAAAAACTAGATGAGGCAAAGGAAATTTCTGACGCATTAGTGAAAACGGAAACCATTGCGATGAATATGGTGAAAGGTCTTTATGTTGATAGTGAAGGAAAGTTTACGATCAAAAAAACTCCTGATTTTGAAGAAGCACGGAGATTGATGCATAACGATGAATATCATATAAACAAAGCAAAAATTATGAAACCGGTCTCCGAGTTTTTTCAAATTTTAGATCATCGGACACAAAAGAAAGTAGATGATGCTATTTATAACCAAAATTTTTGGATCTATGTAGTGATCTTCGTAGTCATCATCACTCTTGGTATCCTTTTGTATGCAGGAATCCAGTTAAAACTTTTATTCCAATACTTGGGTGGTGAGCCCGCTTATGCGAACAGAATTGTATCAGAAGTAACGAAAGGGAATCTAAATATAGATATAGAAACGATTCCTAGCGACCAAATGAGTATGTTATACTCAATTAAAGGTATGGTCACTCGATTACAATATATGATTAAAGAAACCCAAGATGTCGTTGACCAAGCTGGAAAAGGGAATCTGAAATTAAGAGTGAATCTGGAAAATAAACAAGGATTTGCGAAAGATTTGGGAAACAGTATCAATTTACTTTCAGATACTAGCTCAAATATTATCGACGATGTGAATCATGTCCTAATTGCCATGGCCGATGGAGATTTAACACAAAGAGTATCATCTCACTATTTGGGTGATTTTGAGACATTAGCAACTTCTTTAAACAATACCTTGGATACTCTCTCACAAGCACTTTCCGAAGTTAGAAGTTCTGCAGTTGTCATATCACAAGCTTCAGCTCAAATCTCAATTACCTCACAATCGTTAGCGGAAGCGACTACAGTCCAAGCTTCAAATATTGAACAAACAACTGCTGCCGTAGAACAGATGTCAGCTTCAATATCTCAGACAAACTTTAATGCAAAAAATACAGATGAAATTGCGAAACTTTCTGCAGAACATGCAGTGAAAGGGGGAGATTCAGTGAATGCCACTGTCCTAGCCATGTCTAAAATTACAGAAAAAATAAGCATCATAAACGAGATCACAAGCCAAACCAATTTACTTGCTTTAAATGCTGCGATTGAAGCAGCTAGAGCAGGTGAGCAAGGAATGGGATTTGCCGTAGTGGCTTCAGAGGTAGGTAAACTTGCTGAACGTAGCCAAGCTTCTGCCAAAGAAATCAGTGAACTTGCCAATAAAAGTTTGATCACTGCAAAAGAAGCTGGATCACTACTTGACGAAATTGTGCCTTCCATTGCGAAAACAGCAAGTCTTGTTCAAGAAATTTCTGATTCATCTAGAGAACAAGCAATGGGTGTACAACAAATTACAGATGCTATGACCCAAGTAAATGAAAGTACACAGAATAATGCCGCAAGTTCTGAAGAACTATCTGCAACAGCAAATGAAATGAGTCGTCAGTCTGAACACTTAATGGTTTTGGTAGAGAAGTTCCGATTTAAAGTCAATTGATTGGAAAATTAGTAACACAATTTGGGAATCACCCTTTCCGCTGTGAACACATCCTGTGTTGTCTTTCGCTCCGAGGCACGGTTTTGCTCTCCCTTCGCCATCCTGGCTACGGGACAGAAATGCTCACTCCCTATGGGTCGTTCTCATTTCTGATCACAAAACTGTTCGATTCCCGAATTATTTGTGTTAGTTGGACTTGATTTTAGAATTTAAATTTGGTGCCCCAGGAGGGAATCGAACCCCCACTGTCGGTTCCGAAGACCGATGTTCTATCCGTTGAACTACCAGGGCATGGGATTGGGATGTATTGTCAGGATAGGTGGGCCGTGTCCTCGGGCAATTGATTTTTTGGAAAAGAAAAACTCATTCGGACAATGTAGAGAAAGAGTAGGATGGTCCATACCACAAGTAAAATTCGTAAGAACAAAAAGACGAAGTAAATTGGTCTGGGTTTCCCTGGAACAAGAAAGATGGTTAAGTCATTTGCTTGGAAAAGGAGGGATCCCGGGATTTTTTTACGGATGGCATCAAAGTTCTTTCGAAATTCGCCTAATCGTTCGGAAGGGTCCAAAGCAAAATCGTTGGTATAACGTAATGAACCTTCATCACCAAATGCATAAAAGGAAGTTTCCCAACCTATAAAATCAAAATGGATTGGAAACGAACCAGGTGGGTTTCGAATGAAAAAATAAATGGTCCCACCTTCATAAGGAAAGGAGGGGATTTGGCCTTCGAGTCTGATTTTGTTTTTGCTAAATCCATCTTCATAAAAATCTGACCAATCACCCCATTGGTAAATGGTTCCCCTGTCATCCTTCCAGAGAAATCCACCCAAATTTCCCAGTTGTTCTAAATCATTTTCCCATTCCGAAGGAATTCCTTTTTTTTCAACAAATGATTCTTTTTGGATCGTACGATTGCGTAGTGTATGTTTCAAACGGATGCGTAGATCACGAATTTCGGATTGGTTTGTTTCTAAAAGTCGTTTTCGAATTTCAATTTCTTCCTTTTGAAAAGGATCAGAAAATACAACTTCTGATAGAGTGAGTAATAATTCTGTGATTGGGTCTTGTTTCTCCATGGTCCCTTCTGCGGAGATAGGGGATAAAAGTGAGAAAAGAAAGATGAAGAGCACAAAAAAATAGATTCTCATCTTCCTTAGTATCGGCAAAATAGGGGACAATGATGAACTGTCCAATCTGCCAAGCCCATAAAAATCCTGAGGAGATCCTCTTTGAAAATGAATCTTGGGTCTTACGAAAAGCAAACCAAAACCTCGAAGGATATCTTTATTTAGAATTAAAAGGTCATGGAGAATCTTGGAGTGGACTCAGTTTGCAACAATTGGAAGCATATGGACGCGCTCTCCACAAAGGAATCGAGATCATAGGTTCCTTTCATCCTGAGAAAGTATATTTGACTGCCATTGCAGAAAGAGTCCCACATTTGCATGTCCATTTGGTTCCACGTTTTGAAGGCCAAACACGAGGAATTGAACACATCGCGCAGGCAATAGGGCCAGGATTTCCAAAACCCATGTAAAAAATGGTTGGAGGTTTTGAAAAATCACCTTAGACTTTTTCTTTGTGATTTTAGAAAGACACCCGACAAACCAAATCCCTCATACTTCACTTGATGGTATCGAGAGTTTACAAGAACGTTTTTTCCTCTTACAAAGAGAAAGTGCGAACCAAAAAATCGCACATATCTTTATTTTGGAAGGGTATGCCTCCACTGGAAAAGGTTCCATCTTACAGTCATTAACCATTCGTCTCGATCCCAGAAAATTCAAAGTATATTCTCCCTATGTAGACCAATCAGAAGATAGAGGTTATCCTTTTTTGTGGAATTTTTGGAAGGTTTTACCTAGGTATGGTGAATTTTTATTTTATTTAAATACATATTACAGCCGTTTGGCGTATCTTAGGTCACAGAAAAAAATTAGTATTTCCGAATATGACCACCGACTCTTATCAATTTTGAATACAGAACGAATACTATCGAAAGATAGAATTATTGTTCATAAATTCTTTTTGCATCTTTCCAAAAAAGAACAAAAAAAACGATTCGAGGATGCTAAAAAAAAGAAAAAAGTATGGGAACTTTCGAGTTATGACAAGGACCAAGGAGAACATTACAAACGTTATTTTGAAATATTCGATTCAATCTTAAGTTCTTCCCGTACGATTGACTCGCCTTGGCTTGTCATTTCGAGTGATCAAAAGGAAAATACAAAACTACTAGTCTTTGAGGCAATTTTGGAACGATTGGAACGTACCTTAAATTTTGATTCCAAAGCAAACTTACAATTGATCAACCACGGTATGGAACTAATCCCATGAAACAAAATCTTACAAAATCACGTATCTTAAATTTGAATCAATTGGATCTTAGTTTGGCACTTACACGTGACGAATACCAAATCCAAATGAAAGATTTAAAAAATAAAATTCGAGAATTAACCTTTTTGGCAAAAACGAAGGATACACCTGTGTTGGTAGTTTTTGAAGGTTGGGATGCAGCAGGTAAAGGGGGAGCCATTCGTCGGCTAACATCTGAAATTGATCCTCGTTTATTTGAAGTGCACAATATTTCTGCTCCTAACCAAGAAGAAATCCAACACCATTACCTCTGGCGTTTTTGGAATCGAATTCCAAAAATTGGTCAAATTGGAATCTTCGATCGTTCCTATTATGGGCGTGTGTTAGTGGAACGTGTGGAAGGATTTGCAAAGGATTCAGAATGGGAAAGGGCTTATGAAGAAATCTTTTTATTTGAAGAACAACTCCAGAGTTTTGGAACCATCATCATTAAATTTTGGTTGCATATCAGTTCTGACGAACAACTCAAACGATTTGAGGAAAGAAAAAATGATCCTCTTAGGCGTTGGAAATTAACAGAGGAAGACTGGCGTAACCGAGACAAATGGCATTTGTATGAAGAAGCCGCAAATGAAATGTTCCAAAAAACAGACTCTCCAAAAGCTCCTTGGCACCTAGTACCTGCAAACGATAAATACCATGCACGTGTTATGGTATTGGATGTTGTCAAAAGAAGATTAGAAAAAGAATTGGAGTGATGTTGGATTTTGACTCATGGCAGTTTTGGGATTGTCGGCATTTATGGGAACTGGTGCTGGAGGAGACGTTGCAATTGGCGCTACTTATGTTGCATGGGGCACAACCTCATGTGCAACTGGGTGGAATATCGCTTACACAGATTATATGCAATTACCATATATCCGGTCAGCGACAAGTCCAACCGCACCTTCTTCCAGCGTATCAAATTTAATCTGTTCTGCTTCTACAATCAGTGGATTAACATCTGCCCAATTGAGTTTTTATTCAAGAGCTAGTGGATCCAATTATGGCCCACAAGGGGAGATTTACATGTCGCAATTTGCTGACAATATTCAAAATTGTGTCGTTTGTGTAAAATAAACCTGCTCTTGGGGAGAAAGGGGAATCAGTCAATCCGACAATCCGTTTTCTCCCTACTATCGTCTCTAACATTAATCACTATTTTCTTCCTCTTTCAAATATATGAATGAATTCAATTGAAATCAAAAATTCCGAGAATCTACTTCATTCTAAATAAAAGACTTTATAATTGTCTTGACAATAGTTTACTAGGAAACTATAATTTGTGTGTGAAGAAAACAAAGTCAGTGGAACCTAGCCATTTAAAATCGCATTTAGGTTATCATTTAAGAGTGGTTTCAAATGCAGTGTCACATACTTTTGCCAAAAAACTAACCAATTTGGATGTCACCGTTGCTGAATGGGTGATCCTCAGAGAAATGTATTCTCATGAAACAAATACATCACCTAGTATTGTTGCTGAAATTACAGGTCTTAGCAGAGGGGCAGTTTCCAAACTCATTGATCGACTGTTACACAAAGGACTTGTGAGTCGTGAAGAAGGAACGATCGACAGGCGATACCAAGAGATCAAACTCACAAAACAAGGAAAAACACTGGTTCCAAAACTAGCAATAATAGCGGACGAGAACGATGATGCCTTTTTTTCAAAGTTAACTGGATTGGAAAAAAAACAACTTCGAAACATTTTGAAGAAACTCACGAACTTACATAATTTAAATACAAATCCTATTGAATGAGGTAATAACCAATGTCAAACCTAGTGACAAAGCTGACAGAAGCACAAAAGTATGCCATGTCCATCCGACCAAAAGTGGGTGGATTTCCCGTCCTTGCTGAAGTATTAAGGCAAGCTGGTGTGATCATAAACCGTTGGACCTTACCATCTTGCCAAGCCGTTTATCAGATGCAAGGTGGATCTGTTCTCCAACAAGGAACTCCAATTGTTTCAGGTGTTCACGAAATACCTGTTTTTCAAAGAGAAAATTTGATTAAGGCACTCCGAAAAGACCAAAATGGTGGAAGTACTTTCCCAGAATTTTTAAAGGAAACATGGGAGGCAGGAGTAATCGGTTATGATGTTGATTTGATTGGAAGGAAAGTCATTTATTATGGTGTGAATGGGGAAAATTATACTGAGGAGTACCCAGAAGTTCATTTATAAGGTTTTTGTTTGATTTGAAAGGTGTAAGACCTATCATTTGTATGGATAACCACTTGCGCATAAAACCCTAAATCAAGGGACCGAAATTTGGAACGAAAGATGGATGCTTCCTCATCAAAAATTTCCTTTCGGCAATCTGGCACAAGTGACTTCCATCTTTCTTTAGAAACGGAATGGTATAAAAATCCATTAGCCTCGGAAGGAATGGTTCTTTCTTCCCATTCAATGGGTTCCGAAAAACACAAAATACCATTTTTTGTTTTGATTCGAAACTCAGATTTCCATGTGGCAAATGGAACTTTGGTTTCAAATTTTGTATGATTTTCAATGAATAAAAAATAACCTTGGTATGTTGGGTCTTCCTCTCTTGATAAACTTAAATAAGTAGGATATCCATCTACCACCTGTTTGTCGGACTTTGTGCTATTTTGAAAACTTCCTGGGTTCAGAGCTTTGAAACCAATATAAAAAATGAGAACAACTAAAACCAAATCAATAAAAAGGACAATTTGCCTCCATCTTGTTTTTTTGTGTTTATCATTGATTTGTTTTAGATAGTCACGAAATTCTTCTGGAGAACGTGAGTGGTAACCTTTTCCCATTATAATGTCTCCACAAGGGATGTTAAGATTTGGTTTGCAGTAGGATAGGGTTCCTCTAATTGTTTGGATTGGTCGAGGAACGATAACGCAAGTAAAACCACTTCCACTACTGACAAATCCAAATCCAAACTAAAATAACGTGCAAGGATTCCTGATAATAAATCACCTGTTCCCATGGTTGCCAGTTTTGGATTCGGAGATTCCCAAACGTAACTGGTTCCATCAGGGCATACAAGAAGGCTTACGAATGATTTTAAAAGTACATACACCTGGTTTTCTTTTGCGAAAGGAACCAAGGTATCATAGGCTTCCTGTACGGAGTTGTGAATTTTACCAGTCATACGGTTTAGTTCCCCTACGTGCGGTGTAAGAATCACTCGATCCCCAATGGGTAGTTTGGTTCCAATACTTGGAATCGCACCTGCATCCAAAACCAATGTTTTGCCAGGTTCCATCTTCCATCCTTCCAGTCCTTTTGGATAAGAAGTGAGACCAGGTCCTACAACGATCGTTTTGGTTTTAGCAAAAAAGGGATCACTCACCATTGACAAAAAATCAGAAGTCAATGCCATCTTCGATAAGTCTTCTTTTAAAACTAAGTTTGTGATGGATTTTGATGGTGAAAATACTTTTGAGATTCCGCCACCCAATCTGGAAAAAGCAGATTCCGAAAGTAAGATGGCACCTTCCATTCCTTCGCCACCTCCATAAAACATCGCAGACCCTGCACTGTATTTATGTGCTTTTTGTTTTCGTTTGAGGACTTGGGTGGCTTTTTCTGGATCTGGTTCTAGATAAAAACGATTGGAAAAATGAATGTTTGATAAATGGGTGCGGATGGGAAATCCAATCGATTCATAATACCTGGGGATCAGGTTGTCTTTTTCATAAATATACCCTACATTTTCCCATTTGCGAGTGCCAAGTTCTTCAATGGAATCGGCATACACAAAAACATGATTCTCTTTGGTTTGATAACCTAATTGGTATGGATCCCAGCCACTCGGTGTATCGAGTGATAGTCTGTAAAAAATAACATCGGAATCATTAATGGCTTCAATTGTGGATTTTAATTGGGATGTGATTGGGGATTGGAATCCAGTTCCTAGGAGTGCATCTACGAGTAGGACTGAATCTGTCTCCCCATCTTCCAAATCAGATTCGAATTTTTGTAAATCTCCAATCTTGCTTAAGGTAGATTTCACGAGTGATTCATAAAATCTCCCCGCAATATTTTTGTTAGTTGAAGTTTGGTAAACTTTAACATCATATCCTTCTTGGAAAAGAGTGTGGGCAAGTGCATAACCATCACCACCGTTTCCACCACTTCCGCAAACAATCCATATGGATTCTGCCGTTTTCCAAAGGTCTTCATTTGCGTGAAACACTGATAAGGCGGCCATACCCATAAGAGTTTGTTCAGAAAACCCGAGAGAGGAAATTGCCAATGAATCTAAATGTTTCGATTCTTGATTTGTAAAAAGAGGGATTTGTTTCATTTAAATCCAGCGGTACACTTCTAAGGCACCCGCTCGAATGCGAACTGAATAAATGGTGTCAAAGGCATCCGTGTAGGTTTCCCTCCACTGTCCTCGTGGACTCGAAAACGGAATTCTTTTGTTATTGATGTGGTTTCCTTCTTTGTCATGCACTTGGAGACGGACAGAGTTTCCTCCATCTTCTGTTTCCCAAATGTAAAATTCACCATTATTCCGGATGGAAAATAAAATCTCAGAAGGGTCTTGGATTTCTTTTAAGAGTTCTGATTGTTTGGAATCAAATTGAAACCTGTAAATCCGACGAAATTTAAAACGTTTGTCTTTTTTGGAATCATAACTAAAGGAACCGAGTACATACTCTCCTTCTGGGTGGGGGAGAAGTTTGTCTAACGTGATGTCATATTCTTTGGCATCATTACTATTGAAAACATCCAAAGTGGATTCTTTTAAATTCCCTTTGAGTTCTCCTTCTTCAAAATACGAGAGTCGCATTTCTTCTGCAATCCGATGGTATACAAATAATTTATCCCCTTCACCAGGTAAAATGGATTCAATGTAACGGAATGGTTCTGAGTTTTTCCCAGAAGCACCTAACATAAATTTCACAACACCTTTTTGGGTGATTTGGACAAGAAAGGAAGGGAGAACGGTAGTCCCTTGGGTGGAAAAAGCACCACTATAGGTTTTGTATAAATTTTCTTGGCCGGGGGGGAGTTCCATCCCTTTGGAAGAAATTCGGTTTTGGACCACGAGGTCTCCGTCTTCATTCATTGCCACAATTCCGATCCCACCGAAGCGAAAAGGGTAATGGGGGATCCCTGCAACCGATTTAAAATCAGGGTTCCCGATGGTGGCATCAAGCCTTCCATTCCGATCAAATAGTTTGATCACCGACTGTTTGTTGTCGGCTAGGGCTGAAATATTTGAGGATGTAGGGATGGTTAAGGGAACATTGGTCAATACCTGGTTTACCACCACACCTTCAAAGGTTTCATTAGTCGCCCCAAGGGGGATTCGGAAGAGGATTTCTTCTTTTAGGTTCTCAACACGGAAACGTAAGCAGGAAACGGAAACAAAAAGAAGGAGGCTAAAATACAGGGGTCTCATGGTGCAACATCCATTCCCTAATTTTTTATTTACAGGACAACTCGCTTTTCCTAGCCTGTCATGAGACGTGCTAAATTTTAGCATGAGCTTTGGTCTCTTATACAGATTCCTATTGGAATCTTTGGATATGGTTTGGTATATACCGAGGAAAACATCAGAGAACTGATTTTACGAGTTCTCGCTCCACCTCTAGCGCTTTTTTCGCTCCAAGTACAGAATCGGAAAAACCACGCCCTCATTGAGATAGAACTTGATCATCTCACAGACAAAACTGGCTCTGCTAGTTTAGAAGATTGTGAGACTGTGTCTAGGAGACTCAAAGAGGAGCTGGACCAATGGGGAGAGGAATTTGATTTCACTCTCCAAGTCTCCTCCGCGGGAGCAGAACGTGTTTTACGTTTGCCGGAGGATTTAATTCGTTTCCAAGGACTTTTAGCAAAACTAGAAGTGCCGCTGGAATCAGGGAAATGGGACAAACGATTATTTCGTTTGGGACCGGTTTCGGGGGATTCCGTTGAGCTTACGCTTTACGATCGTAAAACTCGACACAAAAAGAACCAAAAATCGGTATCTATGCCCATCGCAGAAATACGAAAGGGAAATTTGTATTTAGAAATTTAAGACTATGGCGACAAAACAAGCAACGAAAGAAACTGGGCTATTCGAAGCCATCCAACAATTCTGTCAGGATAAATCTCTTGATAAAGATCTCGTATACGGTGTCATCCGCGACTCACTCCTTGCTGCCTATCGCAAAAAAGTCGGTTTAGAAGCGGAAACCGATGATCGTTGCCAAGTGGAATTTGGCTCCGATAATAAAAATGAAATCATCATCTCTGTTTTACGCGATGTCGTAGAAGGGAAAACAACAAACCCACTTGAAATCTCTTTGGAAGATGCAGTTAAAATCGATCCAAAAATTGAAGTGGGAAACCAAATCCGAGTGTTTGAAAAACCACAAGACTTGTCTCGGGTCCTTTCGAGCCAAGCCAAACAAATGGTTTTCCAACGCCTCCGCGATATGGAAAAAGAATTACTCTACCAAGAATACAAATCCAAAGAAGGGGAACTCACACACGGGTACTTCCAACGTTGGAAAAAAGACATCATGTCCATCGACCTAGGTAAGGTAGAAGGCATTATGTTGAAAAAAGACCAAAACCCAGGTGAAAAATACCGCCAAGGGGATCGTCTCAAAGCCATTATCTCTCGTGTGGAACTTCGCCCACGGGAACCAATGCCAGTGATCACACTTTCACGTGCTTCTGGTGATTTTGTGAAAAAACTCTTTGAAATGGAAATTCCGGAAGTGTATGATGGGATTGTCGAAATCAGAGATGTTGCCCGCATTCCATCTTACAGAACAAAGGTGGTTGTGACCACAAGTAAGTCCGATGTAGACCCAGTGGGAGCTTGTGTGGGAATGAAAGGGGTAAGGATCCAGGCGATTGTTAGGGAACTAGGAAATGAGAGGATTGATATTGTCCTCCATTCCGATGAGCCAAGTGTTTTTATTGCCAACGCGATTTCTCCTGCAAAACCTGTGGAAGTGCATGTGGACAGAAAACGTGGGGATGCACTAGTCATTGTTCCAGATGAATCTTTATCGCTTGCGATTGGGATTAACGGGTCCAATGTAAAACTTGTCTCCCAACTTTCTGGATTCAAAATCGATATCAAAACTGTATCACAATACAACCAAGAACTCGCGTCGCCTGAAGCACGCGAAAAACTCGACCGACTTTTCAATGCACAACAAGAAGCAATGGAAGAATCGGAAGACAATTACAACCAATCGGGACAAGAAGAAGAGGAAGAAGATTCTGGTTACACACCTCTTTCTGAAATCCCTGGTCTCACACCAAGAATCGTTGGCCTACTAGAGGCTGGTGGGATCAAAAATGTGGAAACCCTTCTTGAGTTCAGCCAGGAAGAACTTTCGAAAATTTCCGGAATCGGAAAAACCACGGCAGAACAAATTTTACGTCTGTTACGTGAGTCAATCGAATGGGTAGAAGAGGGTTAAGTTTTAAGGCATAATATGGAAGAGCAAAAATCGATCAAAGAAACCCTCCAGCAGGGAGCCAGTGGTGACAAAACCAAGAAAAAACTTGTCATCAAAAAGAAAGCGGCCCCTTCTGATGAGAAAAAAGAATCCGGTTCCCAAGGCCAACAACAAGCGGCGGAAGTGAAACAACCTTCCACTTCTGGTGGGGACAAAAAAAAGGATTTAAACGAACTCATTCGCGAAGAAGCAAAACGACAAGGTCTCGGATCCGGTCCGCAAGCTCCTTCCCAAGCCTCTCCGATAGTATCTCGTCCTGAAAGAAAACCGGAACCTCTTCCGCAAATCGAAAGAGAAAAACCGCAGATGGACCGCAAGCCGGAATCCATTCTTTCTGGGGACACATCTTCGCCAAACTACCGTTCTGGTGGTGGCCAAGGTGGTGGAAACCAAGGTTATTTTAGAAAAGAAGACCGTAATCCCATTGTCAGCCGACCAACAACCCCACGTCCACAAAGACAAGATGGACAGGGTGGTGGTTACCAAGGAAACCGTGGGCCAGGCCAAGGTGGCGGATACCAAGGGAACAGAGGACCAGGCCAAGGTGGTCAGGGTGGTGGATACCAAGGGAATCGCGGACCAGGACAAGGCGGTGGTTACCAAGGGAACAGAGGACCAGGCCAAGGTGGACCAGGTGGTGGATACCAAGGGAATCGCGGACCAGGACAAGGTGGTGGTTACCAAGGGAACAGAGGACCAGGCCAAGGTGGACCAGGTGGTGGGTACCAAGGAAACCGCGGTGCAAGACCAATTGGACAAGGTGGGCCAGGCGGTGGTGGTAGACCTCCAGGTGATGCTCCGTTTGGTGCTCCTCCAGGAGGACTCCCGGGTGCAGGTGGACCAGGTGGCGCCAAAAAGAAAGTTTTTGATAAAGAAAAAGGCGGAAGGGAAGAAAACGAAAACACTAAGTTTTTCAAACAATCCTTTCGTAAACAAAAGGCACAGGCGGCAGCACTAGCCGCTGTACCAAAAGAAATCTCAATTTTAGAAAACATCCAAGTGGGTGAGATTGCTAAAAAACTAAACCTAAAACCAGGTGAAGTGATTAGTAAACTCATGAAAATGGGGATGATGGTAACGATCAATAATGTGATCGATGCCGAAACTGCTTCCATCCTAGCAGACGATTACGGCTGTAAGGTGAAGATTGTTTCCCTCTATGATGAAACTGTCATTGAAGAAGAAAAAGATGATCCAGCAGATTACATCACTCGTCCACCTGTTGTCACCATCATGGGTCACGTTGACCATGGTAAAACAAAACTCCTCGATACCATTCGGTCATCTCGAGTGGCAGAAGGGGAATCTGGTGGAATCACACAACACATTGGTGCCTACCAAGTAGAAACGGAACGCGGAAAAATCGCCTTCCTCGATACACCAGGTCACGAGGCTTTCACTTCGATGAGAGCACGCGGAGCATCGGTAACTGACATTGTTGTCCTTGTTGTTGCTGCAGATGATGGTGTGATGCCTCAAACCATTGAAGCGATTAACCATGCCAAAGAAGCAGAAGTTCCGATCATTGTTGCGGTCAACAAAATTGACCTACCAGCAGCTAACCCAGAAAAGGTGAGACAAGAACTTTCAAACTACGGTTTACAACCAGAAGAATGGGGTGGAACTACCATCTTCTGTGATATATCAGCAAAAAGTAATATTGGAATTGATAAACTCCTTGAGATGCTCATCATCCAAGCAGAACTTCTCGATCACAAAGCCAATCCGAAACGAAAAGCAAAAGGAACCATTGTCGAAGCAAAACTCGATCCAGGTCGTGGTGCTGTGGCAACCGTTCTCATCCAAAACGGAACTCTTCGTGTGGGTGATGCCTTTGTTGCGGGAGTACATGCAGGACGTGTCCGTGCGATGTATGACGACCTTGGTCGTTCCATCAAAGAAGCAGGTCCATCCTTTCCAGCCCTTGTCACGGGACTCGATGGAGTACCAGATGCAGGAGCACCATTTGATGTGGTGATTGACGACAAAGAAGCACGAACCATCTCTCATAGCCGTCAAGATTATGAAAGACTTGGCCAGTCGAAAAATGCGGCAACTCGTGTGACACTCGATAATATGAGTGAGATCATCAAACAAGGTGCCCTCAAAGAACTCAAAGTCATCATCAAAGCAGACGTACGTGGATCGACAGAAGCGGTAAAAGAAGCCCTTGAAAAACTTTCAACGGCAGATGTTCGCCTCAACGTAATCCATGCAGGAACTGGTGCGATTGTGGATTCCGATATCATCCTAGCATCGGCATCGAATGCGATCGTGATTGGTTTTCACACTCGTGCGAATCCAAAAACGGTTTCTCTTGCTGAGAAAGAAAAAGTCGAAATCAAATACTATAGCATCATCTACGATGTGGTCAATGAAGTGAAAGCTTCCATGGAAGGAATGCTCGAACCTGAAAAAGTGGAAAACATCATTGGTAAAGTCGAAATCCGTGATGTATTCAAAATCTCCAAAGTGGGGAACATTGCAGGTTGTATGGTGAAATCCGGTAAGGTGACCAAACAAGCATACGTTCGTGTGATTTCCAGCGAAACAGGTGAGATCACTTGGGAAGGGAAAATCAAAAACCTCAAACGTATGAAAGACGATGTGGCTGATGTTCTCACTGGATTTGAGTGTGGTATCTTACTCGATGGATTCAATGACTTCTCCGTGGGTGATGAAATCGAAGCATACGAGATTCGCGAGATTGCTCGTAAACTATAAGGCGGTCTAAATGAATCCCATTCGAATGAAAAAACTCGAATCGGAGATCATTCGCCTCATCTCCTCTGCGATTTTGGAAGGCAAGGTAAAGGACCCTCGGGTCTTTTTACCAAGTTTCCATAGGATTGAAATCAGCGAAGACTTACGGTATGCGAAGGTCTACTTCACAGCCCTTTGTAATAACAACGAACGAAAAAAACTCACACAAGGACTTGTTTCTTGTGCGGGGTTTTTATCTTCACTTGTTGGAAAAAACCTCCACTTACATACGAACCCAAAGTTTAGTTTTGTCTGGGATAATAACTATATCAAAAGTTTAGAAGTGAATCGCCTCATCGATGAATCTGCCCCAAAAACTTTATTTGAAGAACTCCATCCCGATGAAACAGATGAGGATGAAGACACTGATGAGGAAGGCAAAGAAGCAGAGTCTGACGATTCCGAAACGGAAACCACAGATTCGCAATCGGATTTTCCTGCAAAAGAAAATAAATAATAAGCACCTAAATTGAATTTGGTGACCTCGAATGGCAAAACCCTATGTATCCGGATTTTTATTTGTCTACAAACCACCTGGGATTACAAGTTCCGATTTGGTTTTGAAAACAAAACGTTTGTTAAATCAAAAATCCGTAGGGCATACAGGAACTCTCGACCGATTTGCCGAAGGTTTACTCATTTTACCTTGTGGGGATTATACTGCCTTCTCTCAAGTATTCCTCGGAAAAGACAAAACCTATTTGGCAGAAGTGATTGTGGGATACCGCACCGATTCAGGTGACCCGGATGGAATGGTAGAAATTGACGAACGTATATCCTCCCGCAAACAATTTGAATCGCTCTTCTCCGTCCAACAATTGGAAGAGGAACTACAAAGTCTCACAAAACTCACAACACAAAAAGCACCCAAAATCTCGGCTCTGAAAGTAGGGGGCAAACGCCAATCCGACCTCTTTCGAGAGGGAACTGAGGTGGAAGAAAAGGAACGGACCATCACCATCCATTCGGTAAAAGACATCCAAAAAACAGAAATTGGGTTCTCTTTCCGGGTCCATGTGAGCTCTGGAACCTACATTCGAAAACTGGTCCTTGACCTTTCTGACAAATGGGGGATTCCACTTTCCCTGGGTAGGCTTGTGCGGGAATCGATCGGAGAGTATAACGTCTCTTCTGCCAAAACTCTAGCGGAGGTCTCGGCAACTGACCTCAAAAACTGGAAAGAAGTGTTTCCATTGCCGTTACGGATCGTAGACGAGGCTGAGAAAAAAGCAGTCATCCATGGTGGGTATATCTGGGACAAACTCCCCAAAGCCGATTCCCTTGGGTTTTACATCGTGGATGCTGACGAAACCACAATCCTTGCCTGGTGTTCTTACGAAGAGAAACCGAACCACATTCCCTACCGCTACCGAAAAGTATTTTTTGACCCTTCTGCAAAAATTATGTTTTCTAAATGAGTCCTTCTTAAAATCTGGACACTAGTATGATCACAAAAGAACAAAAACAGCAGATCATTGCTACATTCGGTAGCAAACCAAACGACACAGGTTCTGCAGAAGTACAAATCGCTCTTCTCGACTCTCGTATTAAAGACCTTACGGAACACTTCAAAGCAAATAAGAAGGACTTCCACTCTCGCCGTGGCCTTATCGCTATGGTAAATCAGAGAAAGAGTTTGTTGGAATACCTAAAACGTTCCAACTTAGAAAGTTATAAAAAGCTGATTGAAAAACTCGGCCTTAGGAAATAATTCCTATGGCTACAGAGTTCACTGGTGTTTGGGGTAGAGATTCCATTACCCTAGAGACCGGCAAGTGGGCGAAACAAGCTCACGGGTCGGTTGTATACAAAACCGGAAATTTGGTTCTGCTTGCCACTGTTTGTGCAGCGGACGAACCAAAAGAAGGCCAAGATTTTTTCCCTCTTACATGCGAATACACGGAAAAAGCTTACTCAGTAGGTCGTTTCCCTGGTGGTTACTTCAAACGGGAAGCAAAACCTGCCGAACACGAAGTATTACTTTCTAGAATTCTAGATCGTCCCATCCGTCCGATGTTCCCAGAAGGTTACTTCTCTGAAGTCCAACTTCTTGTACAAGTATTATCTGCTGACAAACAAGTTTCTGTCCAAGGCCATGCGATTAACGCAGCTTCGGCGGCACTTTCTGTTTCTTCCATTCCGTTTGCAGGCCCGATTGCGGGTGCTCGTATCGGAAGGATTGCTGGTGAGTTTATCCTAAACCCAACCAATGAAGAAATCACAAAATCTGATTTGGATTTAGTAGTCGCAGGAACCAAAGATGCCATCGTCATGATCGAAGGCGAAGCAAGTGAAATCTCCAAAGAAGACATGATGGCAGCCCTTCGTTTTGCACAAGAACAGCTGAAAGTGGCTGTGGCAATGCAAGAAGAATTGGCGAAGAAAAACGGAACTGTTAAAAAAGAAGTCGTTTTAAAAACTCCTGATAAAGAACTCCATGCAAAAATTCGTGAGTTCGCATTCGAACGTTTGACTGCTGCTAACAAAAATGCAGACAAAGCAAAACGTAACGATGACATCAAAGCCATTAACAAAGAAACGGTTGAACATTTTAAAACCTTATTGGCTCCAGAAGACAAAACCAAAGAAATCAAACATTTCCTTCATGAATTAGAATATGAAGTCGTTCGTGAACTCGTGCTAGGTGAAGGGATTCGTTTTGACGGTCGTAAAACAAACGAAATCCGACAAATCTCCTGTGAGATTGATGTGCTACCTGGACCACATGGTTCTGCTGTTTTCACAAGAGGGCAAACACAGTCTCTTGGAGTGATGACACTCGGAACGACTTCGGACAACCAAAGGTACGAAACACTCGAAGGTTCGAAAGAAAAGAATTTTATGTTACACTACAACTTCCCTGCGTTTTCAGTAGGTGAAGTGCGACGTAACTCAGGCCCTGGAAGGCGAGAAATTGGTCACGGTAACCTTGCAGAACGTGCCATTAAAAAAGTCCTTCCGACTCAAACTGAGTTTCCGTATGTGATAAGACTTGTATCTGAAATTTTAGAATCCAATGGATCCTCTTCTATGGCATCTGTTTGTTCGGGTACCTTAGCGCTTATGGCGGGTGGGGTTCCGATTTCTGGCCCTGTGTCAGGAATTGCCATGGGACTTTTCAGTGATGAAAAAGGTCGTTTTGCAGTACTATCTGACATTGCTGGGATCGAAGACCACTTTGGTGATATGGACTTTAAACTTGCTGGAACGAAAAAAGGCATCACTGCCTTCCAAATGGACCTAAAAGTCAATGGTCTTGGACTCGAAGTTTTGCAAAAAGCCATCGAACAAGCCGAAGTGGGTCGTGACCATATCCTCGGTGAGATGAACAAAGCGATTTCTTCTGTCAAAGGAAACTTAAGCGAGAACGCTCCTCGTATCACCCAAAAACAAATTCCAAAAGATCGTATCGGAGAACTCATTGGCCCTGGTGGGAAAATGATCCGTGCCATCATCGAACAATCGGGTTCGGAAATTTCTGTGGATGATTCTGGAAAGGTAACCATTGCCTCTCCAAGTGAAGAGTCCAAAGAAAAAGCCATTGCCATGATCGATGGAATCTTTGAAGAAATCGAAGTAGGAAAAATCTACGAAGGTGTCATCAAACGAATCGCTGACTTTGGTGCCTTTGTTGAAATTTTACCAGGAAAAGAAGGGCTTTGCCACATCTCTAAATTAGATGTGAAACGAGTTCAATCAGTTCGTGACATTGTTTCCGAAGGGGAAAAAATCAAAGTGAAAGTGATTTCCGTTGATAAAATGGGAAAAATTGATCTTTCCAGAAAGGATGTCCTTTTAGACAACTAAACAGTCCCCAAACTTCTGTTTGGGGGGAGTGAACCAAATGGCACCCGTCATTGAATGCAAACGAACTGTATTACCCAATGGTCTTACAGTTCTTTTCCAACCTATGAAACACGCATCCTCTATGGGGGTGGGTGTTTTTTTAAAACAAGGCAGTCTTGCTGAAACCAATTCCGAACATGGTTACTTTCACTTTTTAGAGCATATGCTCTTCAAAGACACAGAAACGCGCACAAGTAAAGAAATCGCAGAATCCATCGAACGAGTGGGTGGGATTTTAAACGGGTCTACTGGACGTGAATACACACAATACTATGTAGTTGCCATCAAAAACCAAGCGGAACTTGCCTTTGAAATTTTATCTGACATGCTCTTTCGACCCCTCTTTCGAAAAGAAGACATCCATACCGAAAAGGGTGTCATCATGGAAGAGATGCGTTCCTATGAAGATGCACCTGATGACTTTGTATACGATTATTACTTTCGCAATATCTTTGGGAAGTCACCTTACGGACGTGATATCATTGGTACGAAAAAATCAGTAACAGGTGTTACAGAAAAATCCATACGGACGTTTTTTGAAAAACATTATTTCCCAAAGAATATGGTGATCTCTGTTTCGGGAAATTTTACTTGGGAGAAGGTGTTAGACCTCACCAAAAAATACTTTTCCTTTGAAAACCCAAAAGGCAAAAACCCGTCAGAACTCATCATTCCAGCACCTAAAAAAAGTTATTCGAAACATTTAGAACGTCGTAAAATTGAACAGTTTCATATCATGCTCGGTGTGAATGGAAAAAAAAGAGACTACCGAACTGTGACTGTTTCTGGACTTATTTCCACCATTCTCGGTGGAGGAATGGCATCTCGTCTTTTCCAAAACATCCGTGAAAAAGAAGGGCTTTGTTATAGCATTTATAGTTTTCCTTCCTATTACAAAACCACAGGGCTTTTTTCGATCTCGTCTGCTACGTCCAAAGAAAAAGCAGCACGTTGTGTGGAACTCATTCTTAAGGAATTGGAAACGATTACAAAAAATGGTTTTACCAAATCTGAACTTGCGGATGCCAAATCCAATCAAATGGGCTCGATTGCCATCGGGTATGAACTGCCTGAAAACCGAATGAATAATATTGGATTACAGGAAATCTATTACGGAACCTATTATTCTTTGGAAGATCGTATGAAGGCAATTAAGTCAGTTACCTTAGAGGAAATTAATCTAGCTGCCAAAGAGATGTTTGGTTTAGACAAAGTGCATTTGTCTTGTGTGGGAGATATGACAGAAACCCAATTTGCCAAAATCCCTGTGCAATTTGGCGGTTAACGGAAACCAACTAGTTTAGTCTTCCAAAGTTCGGGTTCCTTGCGATGATTGCATTGCTTCCGTTTTCGAATCCAAGATTTTGATTCTGGGACATCCAATTTTAGTATGATACAAAGGAATTTATGTTAGCTTCTCACAAATACTTGCAAATCCAAATTCTAAGAGAGGGGGCTTCAGTCCCTGAATACAAAACAGATGGGGCAGCTGGTATGGATCTCTCTGCTTGCCTTTCGGAACACCTTCTCCTCCCGAAAGGGGAAGTGGTCCTGGTTCCGACAGGTCTTGCGATGGCCATTCCCGATGGGTATGAAGGGCAAATCAGACCTAGGAGTGGGTTTTCCACAAAACAAAGGATCATCATGCCGAATAGCCCTGGCACCATTGATTCCGATTACCGGGGTGAGATCCTCATCCCACTTCTAAACCTCAGCGGATCGGATTTCCTTTTAGAGCCAGGCACACGTGTTGCCCAAATGGTGGTCCAAGCAGTGGTAAAATTTCCCATCCAAGTGGTACCGGAACTCGGTTCCACAGAACGTGGGACGGGTGGGTTTGGGAGTACAGGAAAATAAGACATAATCATAAAAAAAGACACTTAGCTTTTTTGACAGTCTTCCGATAGAAGCTGTAGAGGTGCCTTTTTATGATGCGATCCCTTTGGACCGGCGCTACCGGGATGATTGCCCAACAATTTCATATTGATACCGTTGCCAATAACCTTGCCAACGTAAACACCACAGGATTTAAGAAAAACCGTGTGGACTTTGAAGATTTAGTGTACCAACACCAAGTGCTTGCGGGAACTCCAGCTACCTCTGTTTCCGAAATTCCTACTGGTGTGAATGTGGGGCATGGTGTGAAAGTTGCCGCCACACAGAAGTTATTCGAAATTGGTTCCTTCCAAGCAACAGGAAATAAATTAGATTTAGCACTCACAGGGGAGATGGCATTTTTCAAAATCCAAATGCCTGATGGCACTTTTTCGTATTCCCGAGACGGATCCTTTAAAATAGATTCCAACCAACAAGTGGTCACTTCAAACGGGTACTTACTCGAACCACCTATCATCCTTCCTGAAAATGCCATCTTAAATACCCTTATGGTTTCTGAAGAAGGGGAAGTCACAGTGAAAATTGGGAATGATATTCGTCCGACAACCATTGGCCAATTGGAACTCTATCGATTTGTAAACCCAGCCGGCCTACAAGCTGTGGGTAAAAACTTATTCCGAGAAACTGTTGCTTCTGGCCAAGAAATTCCAGGAATGCCTTCCCAAGAAGGGTATGGGAGTGTCTTACAAGGATTTTTAGAAATGAGTAACGTAAAAATCGTAGAAGAGATGGTGAATATGATTGTAGCACAAAGGGCTTACGAATCCAATTCCAAAACCATCCAAACTTCGGATAACATGCTTTCTACGGCGATTGGTCTCAAACGTTAATGAAAGTTTGGATTTCCATTCTCACTAGTATGGTGTTTTGTTTGTCTTTGTTTGCAAACAAAGAAAACAACCGATTGTATCTCAAACCAAAAACCATTATTGGTGTTGGTGAGGTACGGTTGTCAGAATTTACCAACTGGAAAGGAAATTGGAATCCAATTGTATTCCGCAATGTAAAAGCACCGATCATCATCAGTCCTGAATTTCTCACAGATACGATCACAACTCTTTATTCCAAAGAATTTGGAGGAGAAACATCCTTTGAAGTGATGGGAAAAGAAGGGATCCTACTTCCGAGAACATCCAATGCCTCCAAAAAAGAATTAGAAGATTCTCTCTGGAAAGCACTTTCACTTTCGAACCAAAATGGTTTAGGCGAAATGGGAGAAAACTTTCGGATCCAATCCGAAAAGGAATCCTTTCCTATCATTTCAGGGACCTCTCCTGTTTGGCGAAGCCTTGGCCGTTCCCTTCATCCCGGAAAACGTTTGTTTCCCTTGGATTTTTACTTCGAAGGGAAACTCGTGCATTCAGAATCCATACCCTTCCTCATTGAAGAAAAGAAAAAAGCATACTTCACGACGAAAGAAATTCCAGCAAAAACGGTTTTAACAGAAAACGATGTGGAACTACGCAGTTTTTTTTCCGCCGATTCATTTCGGGAATTCACGGAGGAAAACCCCGTTGGTAAAACAGCACTCAATGGATTTTTGCCTGACACTGCGATCGAAAAAAAACAAGTGCGCACACTCCATACCATCGAACGTGGCCAGGAAGTGGAACTTGTCTACACAACTGGAAATTTATTATTAAAAATCAAAACAAGAGCTCTTTCGTCAGGGAATCAGGGAGAAGAGATTCCGCTTTTGAATTTGGCTACGCAAAAGACGATCAAAGCACGTGTACAAAACGAAGGTGTTTGCCTTTTGGAAGAGAGATAAGTGATGTTTGATTTAAAATCCAATTCCAAGTTTTTATCCAATTCCAGATCTGCAAAATGGAAAACAGTCGTGAAACACAGTCCTTCCTTTTTGGTTTTTCGATCTCTTTGGAAACGTCCTTTGGCTCAGTGTTTTGTTGTCTTTTTTTGTTTTATGATCACATCCTACTGCGAATTTCTGGTATCATTGTCTTCCCTAACAATGACTTCTACCTTACATGCAGAATCTTTATGGAAGGACAAGGACCCGTATTCGTATCCCAAAACCATCCAACCAGGAACCGTTGTGAAAGTGGTTTTGAAAAACGGACTTCGCGTTGAATACGAATCGGAATACAAAGCAACTTTTGACAATGATATCAAAACCGTTCCTGATAAAAAATTAGTCCCAGACCTTCCCAATTATACCGCAAACTCTACCTATATGCGATCCAAAGTGGGAAAATCCAAATCCCAAGGGAAAGTGGTGGGTGTGATGGCAGTTCTTGTGACTGGCATAGATCCAGGTACTGGTAATTTAGAATTAGAAGGCAGTCGTGTATTTAATCTTTCGGAAGAAAGAATTAACCTTCGTTTGTCGGGAACGATTTCACCAGAAGACCTAGATAAAAATCGATTCATTGCCAGTGACCTGATTGCCAATCTGCGAGTGGAATACCAAGGAACACTCAATCCGAAAGAATTAAATGATCCCAATATCCAAATGAAACGGATTACAAATCCAGATGGATCTGTAACAGAAAAAGCAGAACTCTCTGACAAAGAAAAACAAGAAATCATCTTAAAAAACATTAAACGACTCTTAGGTGAAAGTGAGTAATCCTTTATGATTCGAAACAACAAACTAAAAAAAACTTTCACAAAGTTGGAATTTGTCGCAAATGCAAACTTGAAGCCAACAATTCTTCAACTGATTCGAAGAGAGGGAGTTTCGATATTTCTGTTTCTCTTATTTTTCTTCTGTCTCAACGGTTCCCTTTTTGCAGTGGAAACAAGGCTGAAAGATCTCGTGCGAATTGATGCGGTTCGGGAAAACCAACTGACAGGATTTGGCCTTGTGGTGGGTCTTAATGGAACAGGGGATACCAAAAACCCTTTAACAGAAGAAGCACTCCAAAACTACCTTGCAGGTCTTGGGGTGAATACGAAAAAGAATTTGCGAGATGCGAAAAACACTGCATCCGTACTCATCACTGCCAATGTCCCTGTGAATTTAAAAGAAGGGGATAAAATTGATGTTGTTGTATCCTCTCTAGGTGATGCCCGTTCTCTAGAAGGTGGAGTATTACTCCAATCTCCACTGAAAGCTGGTAATGGAGAAACAATTGCAGTTGCTTCCGGTGTACTTGTGTTTGGTGGTAAAGAGAAGAAGAGAGGCGCTGATAAAAAATCTGGTTCGAACACGGCACTTGTTCCGTTTGGAGCCATTTTGGAGAAGTCCATCCCGAATGCTCCCATCACCAAATCAGTGAAACTCACATTACTAGAGAAGGATTATACCACTATGGGAGCCATTGTGGATACCATTACCTCTGAGTTATCGGTGGTTCCTGAAGTGGTGTCACCAACAGAAATACTCGTTCCTCTACCAATGGCAAAAGACTCAACTGGTCCTAATGGTGAATTGGTGACAGGTGCACCGAAACTAGATTTAACTTTTTTATCAAAATTAGAAAACCTAACCATCAACTCGTCTCCCGTGGCAAGGGTGGTCATTAATGAACGCACGGGAACCATCGTGATGGGAGCAAACATTGCCATTGATGAGGTGGCCATTTCCCAACAAGGTCTATCCATCCAAATCGCCAACAGAGACAAATCACGGTATTTTTTCCCCATCCAAGACGATGGGAAGGGTGAGTCTGTTTTTGTTCTGAAGGAAACCACCCAGGTATCGGATGTGGTAGGAGCCCTAAATAAGGTGGGAGCTTCCACAAAGGATATCATCTCCATTTTAGAAGCCTTAAAAAAACAAGGGGCATTAAAAGCAGAACTTGTGATCCAGTAATTGGAAATTCTGCCGATACTTTAAGTAGACATAATATGGACATTCACAAAATCCAAGATTACTCAGGAAGACTCAGCCGATCCAAAGACGAAACCATCCTGAATCGGATGAAGTCGTTATCTGACCCCAAAGGGAAAGAAACAAACGGAAAAAATAGTTCGGAATTCCAGAATTTACTCGAGACCCATGAAGAACTCATGGGAAAGGTGAGTTCCTCTTCTTTAAAAGTACCACAAAACATCCGTGAGGAAATTACTGCGGATCCGTATCGTAAAAAATTATATGATGCTTCAGTGGAATTTGAATCTGTATTTGTGAAGATGATGTTAAAAGAAATGAAAAACACCATCCATAAAGAAAAACTCATCGATGGTGGGTATGCTGAAGAGATTTTTGAAGATATGCTTTATGATGAGTATGCTAAGAATATTTCACAAAATGAATCCATGGGACTTGCAGAAGAGATCTACAAACAAATGTCTGCGTCTCTTCCGCCTGTGAAATCAAAACCGTATCTTTAAATCAAATTCGAGAAAGAAGTTTTTCGAAGTTCTTCTTTCCATTTTTCTTCCAATTGGGTGAGGTTATCGTTTAGTTTTGGCGACAAACTTGCCCTTTCTTTTGGTGCACCCAATTTAAAACTAGAAGTTTCTTCATACACTGATACCAAATTGATTTGTTCTTTTAATTTCATTGGTGTGATACGTTTGTCTTCCGTGATTTGGATGAATTGAGCCTCTGTTAATTTGTCCAATATTTGATTTAATTCCTTTTCAGGTAAAACAAGTGACTTTCGTAATTGTGAAAGTTTGATGAGTTCACCTTGGTTCTGTTGGTGAGAATAGGTGAGTGTTAATACTTGCAGAATTTTATAAAATTCAAAGGAAAGTGTTCCATCAATATCATCAAAAGGATGTTTCGGAAGTAAGTATCGATCAGGGAATTGAAGGGTTGCCGTTACTTCTGCTCCATACAAGATGATGAGTGAAATGGAATAAATTGCAAGTAAGGTGATGGGAATGGCTGCCAATGCTTTATAGACTAACATTGTTTTTTCGGTGAAAGAAGTGAGGTAAATATTGATAAACCCCCAAAAAAACAAAATGAGAATCAAACCTGTAACGGCAGCACCAATCGATGAGGCTCTGAGTGGAACTTTTGTGTTCGGAATGATATTAAAAATCAGTAAGAAGAATAACCATAATGCTAACAGTGGTAATAAAAATTGAAAAATGGAATAAAGGGAAAAAAACCGTTTCCCTCCTTGGTATTTTTTCCAAATGGTTTGGCCGTTCCCATCTTCTTCCACACGAATGATTTTATTAAATTCACCAACTCCAACAATTCCTAACATTCCCTCATTTGGACTTTCTGCCTCATTTTGGTTTTCGATTTCAATTGGTTCTTCGGATGTTAACGTATTAGAAACAATGGAAGAAACTGTCTCTTTTGGGACTCCATTTTCTAAATTAGAATCTGATTTTTTCTTAGAGAGTAATAACATGTCTAAGATCATTCCTGCTTTTCCTTTGTAAGCAACTGACCAATTTTCACCTTCATCTTCTGATAGGAGAATGTCTCCGAGTGAGGTTAAAACAAAGATATCATAGTCTTGTTTTTTTGGAGAAACAAATACCCAAACACGTTCATACGAATATTTTCTATGGCTAAGATCTGTCCAAGTATAACCACCATCAGTTGTTTTGAAAATAGCGCCACTATCTCCAACTAAAAAACCCACACTACGATTGAGAAAGGAGATATCGTTTAGAGGTTTGCTAGAGATTTCTTGTGGGAAAAATGTTGTACCACCATCACTCGTTTTCCATAACCTTCCTTCTCGGTCCAAAATGAATCCGTCTTTTTCGGAGAAAAATCGAACTCGGATTGGTGTGATTGCTTCATCATGGAATCGTTTGATTTCCTTAAATGGTTTTCCTAAGTCATAACGTAAGGTTCTTGTATCTTTTGTTAAAATGTAGAGTGTGTCGTAATCAATCGCACCAAAATCGGAAACTAAAATTCCTTTTAGTGCATGTACTTTCCAAGATTTTCCTAAATCATTCGAGTATAAAAAAGTACCTTCTTCCGAAATGGTAAATAAATCATTCCCTACACTTCGGATTCGAAAAAAGTTTTCTTTTCTGATATTTGGTTTTTTGCATGTTCCTGTTTCGACGGTTTCCATATCAATACAGAGCATATTTTCAAAATCAATACTTGCTTCCGGAATGAAGGAAATGGATTTGTTCAACTCTCGCATCACACCAATATTCCCTTTTTCTCCCGCCACCCAAATTTCTCCATGTTTCGTTGCAACAATAGACTTTAAATGTGGTGAACGAACAGAATCAGAAATTGTATCTGTAATATTTTTACCAACAACGAATAACAATGGTCCGAAAGAAATTAGGAAAAAATAAAACACAAATTTATTGATAAAATTTCGATGAAAGTCAATTTTCCAAATGATATGAAATGCTTTTTCTAACGAACGTAATACAGCTGTGGCAGAAAAGATGAATACTACAAATCCAACAGCTCCAATTTGTGTTGCTGTGGAGATAATATCTGTTAGAGTTTCTAAATAGGGAGTGATATCAAATTGGATATTGTTTTGTAATAAGTATGAATTGATTTTATCAACTAGTTCCCCTTGGTTTGTGTGCACTCCGGACGCCACCGTGATGAGAGCAAGAGCGACAGTTAATGTTGGAATGAGTGTAACTATTGTTGTGTAAGCTAAACTTGAGCCAATGATCAGACAATCATCTTTCATAAATCGGTGCACCGATACAAGTAACACTCGTAAACCTAAAATGATTTTTTGTTTGATACTAGGTGTTTCTGGAATGGTTGTCAGACGAACAAGGAGAGGGGTTTTGATGGTGTCGCTCATAAACTGTCCTATTTTTTAAATGCATACAAAACATAACTAGAGGTGAGGGGGAATCCATTCCGTTTCATTTTGGATAAAAAATGATAATAGGAAATGCGAAACCATTTCAGGTAATCTTTCCAAGTTTGGAAGGAACCCCTTACTTTTTTGAGTTTAGCCATTAATGGAAAATCCACACCGAAGTAAGATACGAAACTTCCAAATCCAAGACGAGTCAATATTTTTTTTAACAGGGTATCAGAGTAATAAAACACATGCCCTGGCATATAATAATGGTAACCAGAACCTTCCGTTTTTGCCTGCCAACCTTCAAAATTTGCAGTTTGTAGAAGTAGTAACCCACCAGGTTTTAAAATCCTATTTAATTCTTGGAAAAAGGAAAGTGGATTTTCTATGTGTTCGATCACTTCGATCATTGTGATCACATCAAAACTTTGATTTGGAAAATTTGCCTCATAAAGATTGCCATTGAATGTTGGGATTTGATTTTCATTCGCATAACTAGCTGCATATGCGGAAATTTCCACTCCTTGGACAGAGTAACCTTCTTCCCTAGCTACTTCCAAAAATCCACCAAAGGAAGAACCAATGTCTAAAAAATGGCCAGTGGGACAAAAACGTTTGATGTTTTGGATCCTTGCCTTCCAGACAAAACGAAAAAATGGTTTTTGTTCTCGTTCATCTATATAACTGTAATCGGCTCTCCCTTGGTAATACTCTTTTGTGTATAATTCTTTTTGGTTGGGTCGTGGTGAAAGTGCTTGGAGTTTGCAGGTTTGGCATTCAACAATGGACAAACCTTTGTAATGGCCTTTCGTTTGGTAAAGTGGTTTCCAATCACACTCACCTTGGAGAGGGCATTCTTTTCTTAAAGAATCCAACTCATCCATTATTTTTTCGCAAGGAAAAACCAGTGGCAAATTCGTTCTGTGAGTTTACCGAGTGGTGTTCTCTCTGTATAACCGATCGAAACTTCGGAAAAAATCGATAAAAAATCTTTAAGGTCTTGGAGTGAATACGTTTCGGCATACCCTCCGCTAAGATCAGTTAGGTTGATCGTACCTTGGCTTAAACCTAAATGTGTATCACCTTCAGCTCGAATGGAACCAAGCAAATACCCGTTTGGTGTTAAAGATTGGTAAAGAGAAGAAAGGAGTTCTTTTGCATCACTGCGATTGTTATAATGAAATACTCCCCAACTGACAATCACAGCAAACTCGTTTTGTCCAAATGGTAATGGGAGGTTTGGAGTGTGGAGGAACTCAATGGATGGTTCCGATTTTGTTAGTAAATCAATGGTGGTTTTGGCATTGTCACAAGCCTTTACTTCGTATCCAAAACTCTGTAAAAGGAAAGTATGCCTACCTGATCCACAACCAAAATCCAATGCCTTTCGATTTGGTGGATCAATTTTAGACAGTAGGCGTACCAGATTCTCATCCGGGAAATTTAGTTTTGATTTTGGTCTTTCGTAGTGTTTGTCCCAGACGTTTTTCATGTTTCCATTCGGTCAAGGATTGACTTGTACCATTCTTTTTGGGAAATATTTTGTTTGGTAGAGATACCAAATGCGTAGGTTCGTCTGTGGTTTCCTTCCCGTGTTTCCAAACTTGTTCCCGTTGGTATCAACTGTTTTTGAAAGAACAAAGTTTCCATCGAATTGGGAACGAAGCCTTTTGGTTCCGTCACCTTTTTTTGTTTGGTGGAAGGAAGGATAAAAAAGATACCAGAATGTATGATCCCTTTTCCGGGAGTTTTTAAAAATTGAGGTCTTGTTTTTTCACCTATCGTGACAGAAAGTAAATCTTTGAAATAGTCATACCCATAATGTGCAGGTAATAGTTGGTCTGCTAAAAACTCACCGCCCACTTCAGGTGTTGCTTCAATGAGAATACATTCTTTGTTTTTGGTGATTTTAAATTCAGCAACAAAGGGACCCGTTTTTAATTTACAAGCGGTGACAATGCTTTGGCAGATCATTTTTAATTCTCCTGCCATTGTTAAATGTTGCGAAGGAGTTATGTGCGCCACTTCCATAAATTGAGGGATACCTGTTGTGACTTTGTCGGTAAGTGATATTAAATAAAAACGTTTATTGATGACAAACCCAAGGACAGTCACTTCATCTCCTGGAGTATACTGTTCGATTAAATACGTCTCACTCGATTTGTTTTTTAAGAATTTTTTATAATCAACTTCTGACTCAAGGATCGTAATTCCTTTTTTGCCAGATCCTTCCTTGGGTTTGGCAATCAATGGGAATTGTAGATCTAATTTTTTATCTTTTGTTTTTGTTGAAACTGAAGTGGGAATCAGGGATGGAACTGGAATTCCATATTTGGAAACTGATTGTTTAAACTTCTCTTTGTCTAAAAATAGATTTGTGCTTTCTCTTGGATTTCCACGTAGTTTTAGTTTTTCAGCAAGATAGGAAACCGTATACACTGCTTTACCATAAGACCTCGATCCCACACCAAGTAATTTATAGGGAAGAGGGACCTTACTCATTGCGTGTAAAATTTTACGGTATTCGTGAGTAGATTCTAATATTTTAATATCACTCTCAATAAGGCCAGGTGCCATTGGATTATTATCCACAGCAATGACCTTAAGTCCTCTTTGTTTCACTGCGCGAATGAGAGGGATTTGGTTCTCTCCGGCACCAACGGAGAGATAACTTCCATGTAATTGTTTCATTTATGACCCGCGAGAACCACCACGGCGTTGGACTCCTGTATTACCGCCACCCGATGTTTGGTTTCTACCAAAGGTTGGTTTTGCAACTGCAGGACTTCCTTTTTTCTTTTGGGCTTCATTTTGCGCTTTGGTCAATTCTTCTTGGTTGACCACGACGATTTTTTTCCCTTCCAATTCCTTTCCATTGAGGTTTGCGATGGCTTTTTCCGCATCTGCATCAGCCATTTCAGCAGTTCCATACCCTAGTGAAACCTTAGTGAGTTTGTCACGTTTGATTTGTAGGTGTGTTACCTTTCCATGTGCGGAAAGAAGTTTCTCGAGGGCATCGTCCGTAAGTGATTGGGGGAGGTTTCCGATAGATAACTTCATGTCCTTCATTTTTCCGAAAAAATCTCCAAAACTTCAACTCTTTTTTGACTATGTCGCATTTTCTCTTGGGGAAATCGGGGATTTGGTCGATTGGAAACATAGGTAGGGACTTATGTTACGAGGATTGTATACTGGTGCAAACGGGATGATTTCCCAACAGGTGCGTATGGATGTGATTGCCAATAATTTGGCCAATGTGGATAAAACTGCATTCAAAAAAGATACCACTGTCTTCAAAACCTTTCCTGAAATGTTATTACATCGTTATTCTGAAGATGGGATTGGAAAAACTCCCATGGGTTCCTTTGATACCTCTCCAGTTGTCGGTAAACTAGGGTTTGGTGCCGAAGTGAACGAAGTGTACACAAGATTTGAACAAGGGGCAGTGAAAAAAACTGACAATATCTTCGACCTTATGGTCCAAGACCAACCAGGAATGGAAAAACCTGCCTTTTTTTCTGTTCTGACCAACCGGGGTGAACGCCTCACTCGGAGTGGTAGTTTTGTACTCGATAAGAATGGTTTTGTCGTAACCCCACAAGGATTTCCTCTCCTTGGCGAAAAAGGTCCCATCCAAGTGAACCAAGGAAATTTCCTTGTGAAGGAAAATGGTGAGATTTATATCAATGCCAAACTTGGAACCGCACCAAAGGATGGAACCAATTTTAGCGAAAATCGTTTCGAAGAACCAGTGTTACTTGATAAATTGAAAATCCGCACAGTGGAAAACCCGCGCCATCTCGACAAGGAAGGGGATTCATTTTATTCCGACACTCCGGAATCGGGTGAACCAACTCCTTTCCCAGAACTACTTGCCCCGCAAGTGTTACAGGGGTATTTGGAAGCATCTAACGTATCGGTTGTGACAGAGATGGTGGATATGATTGAAGTGAACCGTGCTTATGAAGCCAATTCCAAAACCATGCAAACACAAGATAGTTTACTCGGCCGTTTATTTGAAGTGATGAGGTAGGGTGAATATCCTAGATACATTCAGCACAACTCCTTCCCTCTGAGCTGTCACTAATCTATCCATCCCAACAGCCACTATGGATTTATAGAATGACAGCTCATTCAAATAGAGTTGTGAGTAAGTTGGTTTTATATAACAGTAAGCACTAAAAGCACTTTTTAATAATCTCTGATTACCTTCAGCAACTTGATTGTGAATGGAAAATTTACTCCAACGATTCTTTGCGAACTTATACCTTTTGTCCTTACTATGAGCCTGATGATTTATTGTTCTATGCTTCTTGTAAATACCCCATAACCAGGGATACCCTTCATCACTAAAAAGGGGAGACTCATAGGGAACAGTTTTGCGTAGTAAGGTTCCTAAAGTATTAGCTTTTTGATCTGGAACTGAATCAAAAAAAACACAACCATTTTGAGTAGCTATAGTGCTTACAAGTATTCCTATCTGCCTACCACCAACTGAATCACTTTGATAGATACTGGCAGTGAGACCACCATGACGAAATCTTTTACGATGTTGATTACTCCTCTGTGAAGCAGAATAGAGGACTGCGGTATCTGTATGTGGTATTTTTCTATAAAGTTTTTTACCTAAGTGCTTCTTTACATCCTTACCATCTTCTACTTTTGGAAGAGTAACATTCTTAAAAGTTTCCTTGAGGTCATTGTAATATAATTTTCTAAGTACCTCTACCTGATGGCTAGAAAACACCTGTAAACGTTGCTTCAAAAGCCTCGCAGACTTATATGATATGCTTAACCTTTTACTAATTTCTACAGAAGTAATTACCTTTGGAAATTGTAGGATAGATTCCTCTAAGATATATCCAAACATCCAAATGGGGAGCTTGAAATGATGTAATGGTGTATATGAGAGCCTAGATACTTGGTGGTGACAGTTTTTATTCCCACATCTTACAAGGTCTGGTCTATTTTTTACACCTTTTGATAAAATTACATTACACTTAGGGCAATACTTCGGGTAAAGATCATAGAGGATTTTATATGTGAGCTTTTGAAATTTCTCTGTATGGATTCCCGAAGTAGATTTATACTTAAAGTCCTTAAAAGCCTCTGCTTCTACAAATATATCATCTGTAAGGTTCTCATAAAGATGCTCCTTAGAGTGGTAATTATTTTCCCCTTCTAAGTGTAGCTTTGAGGAGGTAGGTGAGGGAACGTAAGCACCATCGCTTGTAGACTTTGAGGTAGCAGGTGTAACATTACCCTTTGAGGATAATTTGGGTGATACTTTTTTAGTCCTTAGAGTAGGTTTGTTAGGGTGTATTTGCTTCGAGGATACATTTGTAGAGGCTGAAGTTCGTTGGGAAAGGTTTGGAGAAGGGGATACGTTGGGAGAGCCTGCTTTGGGATCACAGGCGTTAGATTCTTTGGCGGAATTAGGGGATTTGTGCGGATTGGAGCTTAGAGATTAGGGTGAATCCCCGAAAAATTGATTCAATTGGTACATTCAATTCTACTTGAATGCAAAATTGGTTTTTTTCGGGGACCGGGCTCCTTCGGGGTGCGCTAAACGCTCCCGTCTGACATTCGTCAGACCGAGCCCTGCAGATCCCTTTCCCAAACCTAACTCCTAGTCCCCCCATCAATTCGGTACACGGATCCAGTGATAAAACTCGATTCCTCTGATGCTAAAAAAACAATCAAGTTTGCTACCTCCGATGGTTTGCCAAGCCTAGCCATGGGAATGTTTTTTTCCATCGCTGATTTTCCTCGTTCTCCTGCCACATCGAGGATAGCAGTTTCTGTCCAACCAGGGCAGACCGCATTGATCCGAATCCCATACTTGGCAACTTCCAAAGCACCAGTTGTCGATAGTTCAATTACACCTGCTTTTGCGACACAATAGGGACCAAGGGAAGGGGAGGCACCAAGCCCTGCAATGGATGCCACATTGATGATGGAACCACCTTTTTTGTCGGCTAACATCAATTTTGTTGCATACTTTTGGCACCAAAATACACTCGTTAGGTCTAGTAAAATCAATTGGTTCCAAACTTCCGTTGAAACTTTGTGCATGAATGTTGGTTTATTGGCGATACCAGCATTATTCACCATGATATCGATCCGTTTGTTTTGGTTTGGAAGGTAATTGGTTAACTGGATAATATCCTCTTCACGACTAACATCACAATATACAAAGGATGCAGACCCACCAAAACTTTGGATTTCGTTTACCAAAAGATTCCCTTCTTCTTCTTTGATATCGGAGACAATGACATTGGCTCCTCTTTTCGCAAGTAGGAGAGAGGTTTCCCTTCCGATTCCCAGTGCCGCTCCTGTTACGATTGCATTTTTTCCAACTAAACTTTTATCCATAAACGTAAGTTGTGAAGAATCAGGAGAATGGCAATCTATTTTATTTCCATGTTAGTTGAATGGTGAACCGTTCGGTATACTTTTTGAATCGTAAGAGAGGAAAGGTTTGTCGTTTTCGTTTGGAAAGGATATTCATTCCTTCTAATGTTCCTGCTTATCTAAAAGTAAAATGAGAAAATTGGGATAAGGACAGGTTTTGTCTCACTCGAATCTCCAGTTGGTAAAAGACATGATTCACACTTGCAAAGGTTTTGTCTCCATAGTGAATCTCATTACTTTTGATCTGTTTCCAATCGATTTTTTTAGGAATAGTACGGATAGGAGGAAACTGAAATTTGATGATTCAAAATACTTCCTTTCCCTCTCCATCGAGAGTCAAAGAATGGGGACGAAACATTCGTTTTTTCTAAACCACTGTTTATTTACGTATGGATTTATTGCAGGAATTTTTCATCATCTCACCCACCAATGTGTACTTTGTCGAAGGAACTTACAACCCGTGGTTTGTACTGTTATCCATTTTCATTTCCATCCTTGCGTCTTGGATTTCTTTATACCTATTACATCGATTCTCTGAAGTAGGGAATCAATTCTATCGATTTGCGATATTGTTTACGGCAAGTTTATCTCTTGGTGGTGCTGTTTGGTCCATGCATTTCATCGGAATGATCTCCTTTGAGTTATGTACTACCGTAACCTATAATAAGGTGATCACAACATTATCCATCCTTCCTAGTTTTATTGCTTCCTTCTTTGCTCTGCAGACCCTCAGCAAAAAACAAATCTCGAAATTTGAATTGGTATCTGTCGGGATTCTTGTGGGTGTTGGCATTGGATTTATGCATTACATGGGGATGTCTGCTATGCAGATGAAACCAAAATTGATGTATGATCCTATTCTTTTTTTGGTTTCACTCGTTGTTGCCATTGCACTTTCGATTCTATCCATTTTCATTCAATTCCGATTAAAAAACTCTAACCTAAAGATTAGAAGTATTTACTTAACATTAGTTAGCGGAATTGTTATGGGTTCTGCAATTTCTGGAATGCATTACACAGGTATGGCAGCTGCTCGTTTTGTTGTACCGATTGGAACCAGTGTAGAAGGTTCTACAAATGACCAATTGTTTTTAGCCTTTTTAGTAGGTTTTGGAAGTTTATTCGTGATTGGTTCTGCAGTTGTTACAATCGCGTTTATCAGCTACAAGGATTTATTCCAAAACTTAGTCAAAAGTGAATCTAGACTTAGAGCAATCATTGAAACGGCAGCTGATGCCATCGTAATGATTGATACACGTGGCATTGTTCAGGAATTTAATGTAACAGCAGAACGAATGTTTGGTTGGTCATCTAAGGAGATCATTGGAAAAAATGTAAAAATTTTGATGCCAAGCCCTTTTCGAGAAGAACATGATGGATACTTATCCAATTATCTGAATACAGGTGAAGCAAAAATCATAGGCATTGGTAGGGAAACTATCGCAGTTCGTAAAGATGGAACTACGTTTCCAATTCGACTTGCAATCGGGCACACCAAACTACCACAAGACGATATTTTTGTTGGACTCATTAGTGATATCTCAGAGAGAATCATGATTGAAAATGCTTTAAAAGACAATGAGGAACAATTAAAATCATTTATCCAAAACATTCCTGGTGTTGTATATAGGTGTTTGGTTGATGAATATTGGTCTTCTATTTTTTTAAGTGATGCAATTTATAGTTTATCTGGTTATCCTGCGAGTGATTTTTTAGAACCAAATCGTATTCGTAATTTTTCGGACATCATCCATCCTGATGACAAAGATCATGTATCAAATACGATTCAAAATGCAATTGCTACTTCTGATACTTTTGTATTAAATTATCGAATTTTACATAGGAGTGGGGACATTCGTTGGGTTTTGGAATATGGTGGTCTTGTCTACGATGAAAACAAAGAAGTAAAATTTTTGGATGGAGTGATACTCGATAATACTGACAGACGAATGATTGAAGAGGCTCTGATTGAATCAAAAGAAAAAGCAGAGATGGCTTCGATCACCAAAACAACTTTTTTAGCGAATATGAGCCATGAAATTCGTACTCCTATGAATGCCATCATCGGATTTACAGAAGTTTTACTTGCGGACTCTCTACCCAATCCACAAAAAAAACATTTAGAAACCATACGAAATGCAGCAAAATCTCTATTACGTCTGTTAAATGATATATTGAATTCAGCAAAACTTGACCGTGGTTCAGTCGAGTTAGAAATTTTTGACTTTTCTTTACTCTCTCTCATCGACCAAGTATCCTCAACATTTGCCATGGAGGCAAAGAAAAAGGGATTACCATTTACTACATTTTATTCAGATTCATTGGAAGATTATTATAAGGGGGATAATCTTCGGATTCGGCAAATCTTAACTAATTTAATTGGCAATGCGATTAAATTTACAAAAGAAGGGAATATCCATCTCTCAGTCACACCAAACGAAAATCAGGTGTTGTTTCATATCCATGATACAGGGATTGGCATTGCAGAAGATAGACTCGAAAAAATTTTTGAACCATTCACACAAGCTGATGTTTCGATGAGTCGCCGATTCGGAGGAACAGGCCTTGGTACAACCATTTCCAAACAATTGGTGGAGCTGATGGGTGGGAAAATTTGGGTAGAAAGTAAAATGGGAGAGGGGAGTGATTTTTATTTCAGTTTACCATTGAAAAAAGGGAATTTAGAAACTCTCATCCAAAACAAAGAATTTCATTCCCTTCCCAATTTAAATGTGCTCATTGCCGATGACGTCAAACAAAATGTGGAACTCATCCAAATCTTAATGGAAACAAACGGACATAAGGTGCAAGTTACTCATAATGGCTTAGAAGCACTGAATGCGTTTCAGACAAATTTTTTTGATTTGGTTCTAATGGACATCCAGATGCCTGAGATGGATGGATTAGAAGCTACAAAACAAATGCGTGTGTTTGAATCGACTCAATTGCGAAATCGTACTCCAATTATTGCCCTTTCTGCAAGTGTATTTGAAGAGGACAAAGAACAAGCAAGACTTGCTGGAATGGATGGATTTGTATCTAAACCCATAGATGTAGAGGAACTTTACGAAGAAATTGCGAAATGGATTTTGAAACGTCGGGGTCCCAAGACAGAACAAGTTTCGGACGGTTCTATAGAGAAACAAACTCCTTTGCAAAATCAAAGTACACTGGAAGATCCATTCCAAACTCCAATTGATTGGGATCGAGGGATTAAAATTTATGGTTCCAAAACAAAATACATACATGTGTTGCTAGATTATTTACGTGAACAAGTCAAAACCATACCCGATTTCCAAAATCAAATGACTACACAAAACCAAATCACGGAAGTGATCCATAAATGGAAAGGAGTCACTTCAAATTTGGGTATCAAATCAGTCTTACAAATTCTAAAAGGTTGGGAAAACGAATCTCATGCTGAATCTGAGTTCCATACCTTATGGAATTTGGTCCAAACGGAGTTCCAAAACCTTCTAGGTATTTTATCCCAAGACAATGGGGAAACGGAGCCACAATCCGATCTTAATGAGAATAAAACTTTGGATCCTTTAGATGCCAAAAAAGCCATCCAATTGATTCAAAACCTAATCCTCTCATTCGAAAAAGGAAATCTCAACCCAACTGATTGGCAGGAACTCGTGAAGGTACTATCGTTACCTTCATTTCTAACAGAGATTCACTCGATTACAAAATCCATTGAACAATTTGATTTTGAAACATCCATACAAAGTTTGAAAAAACTGGAACAACAATTAGGAGATCGATAGATGATACAGAATACAAAAGCAAAGGTCCTAATCATTGATGATGAACCTACCAATTTGCAAATTTTAAACGAAATTCTTAAAAATGATTATATCCTATTTTTTGCCAAGGATGCAGAGAAAGGTTGGGAACTTGCCAATCGCGAAAGTCCTGATTTAATTCTTTTGGATGTAATGATGCCTGAAGTCACAGGTTATGAACTCATCCAAAGGTTAAAAGAAAACCCAAGTACCAAATACATTCCTGTGATTTTTGTTACGGCTCTCACTGACGTAGGAGATGAAGAAAAAGGATTTAAATTAGGTGCTGTTGATTATATTACAAAACCAGTAAGTCCTTCTATTGTCAAAGCGAGAGTCAAAACACATTTGTCGCTCGTGGATAGTGAAGAAGTGAAAATTACTAGATTACAAATCATCCAAAGATTGGGTATGGCTTCAGAATATAAAGACAATGAAACGGGGATGCACGTCATTCGTATGAGCCACTATTCCAAAACTCTGGCTCTTGCCATCGGATACAGTGAAGAAGGTGCAGAAGAAATTCTGAATGCAGCACCTATGCATGATGTTGGAAAAATTGGGATCCCAGATTCCATCATCCAAAAACCAGGAAAACTCACGGAAGAAGAATGGCAGATTATGAAACGGCATCCGCAAATTGGAGCAGAAATCATAGGAGACCATCATTCCAGTTTGTTAAAATTAGCAAAATCCATAGCACTCACTCACCATGAAAAATTTGATGGGACTGGATACCCTTACCAATTAAAAGGGGAAAATATCCCACTAGAAGGAAGGATCATTGCAATTGCCGATGTTTTTGACGCTTTAACAACAGTAAGACCCTACAAAAAAGCATGGGAAGTCGAGGATGCATTGTCGTTTTTACAAAAAGAAGCTGGAACTCACTTTGATCCTCAATTGGTAAAAGAGTTCTTAAAGGTGTTACCTAAAGTTTTAGAAATCAAAGCAGAATGGCCAGAAGAAATAGAGAAATTAAAAAATTGAACCTATTTTAAATCAATAAAACAAAGCTGAATTGATTTTATACCCCGACGTTCCAATTGTTAGTAGGCTTTGAAACCAGTTGGCCTTTCTCCACGTTTGTAAAATTCCATCGCTTTTTTTTCATCTTTTAATAACCGACTTTTTGCAATGAAACGGACAAACCATGGAATTTGTTTTACCTTGCCCCCAGTGGCAATGGCTAATAGGTATGCTTTGGCACATTTTTCGATCAATTCACAATTATAAATAGCCTTCTCACGAGTCACACTCGTGATGATCACTTCTTCACCTAACAGAAATCCGTTGGCACCGGAAGTTAGCGTTGGACTTGGTAGTAAATTTCCATTTAGATCGATTGGCAATTGTAAAACTGGTGCCCCTAATTGCCGGCATTGTTCGTCAAAAACCAGAGGAAGAGGGTGGTCGATCTCATGTAAATGAGAACTCCAAGGGGGAATGAATCTCACAATCGCTCCTACATCAGGGCGAATTTTATAAAGGTCAACATGGAAACGAATTAAGGATGGGAGATTGGGTAATGAATCATCTCCACTTAACATTGTATTTGGATTTTCTAGATGATAAATTCCGACAAGCGGTTGTTTCTTTTTTCCTTCCCCTTTCACCATTAGGATCATTTTACCTTCACCAGGCAATAAAAAGGACAAACTTGCTGTTAGGTTTTGGAACAAACCCTTTGATTCCAATCGGTTCCATAGGTCAAGTAACTCCAATTCGTCTGGAGATTGATTTTTTTTCACCCGATTTGTTTTTTTAGCTAATTGGATCATGATGATTCCTATTGTTTCTTAAGTATGTCGTGCACTTAAGAATATCGTATTGATTTGTTTGAGTACTCGTGACGAAAGCCGATTTTGATTTTGTTGATTTTGAATGGAATGTCGTAAAAATTCAGAAGCTTCTTTTTCAATCAGCGAAGCAGATCGGATAGCTGATTTTAAATCCTTTGCTCCGCAGACAATTCCATGATTTTTGAGTAAGTATCCATTTGATTTGTCTGAAATTTTTGATTGAAAGGCTCGTACTAAAAAGGAGGTTCCAGAAGGAGCATAGGAAACCATGATCAATCGATCCCCTAGTCGTTCTGTTGTTTCTTTCTCTCTCAATTCTAAATCTTTCCCAAGTAATGTAATGGCGCTTGCTAGGGGTTGGTGCGTGTGTAAACTCACATTGATGTTTGGTCGTTTCTTAAAAAAACTAGCATGGATACCACTTTCGGTTGTCGGTTGTTTTGTCCCTTCTACCATCTGTAAGTTATCAATGCGTAAAACACAAAGGTCTTCCGGTTTCATTGTGTAATAATCACTCGCAGAAGGTGTGACAACCATATAGGTTTCATCCACACGTACAGCTAAATTACCACCGATCCCAGCCAAAAAACCAAGATCAGCTAACTGAATACAGGCGGTTATCATCTCTTTTTGGATGGATTTAGTTTTTTTTGGGTCGAGGGTCATCAAATTTTCCTTCCTTTCCTAAGATGAACAATAGTCGACAATTGTCGACTAAAAAATACTCCCGTTTGTCGATTCGTCCACTGTTTTGAGTTCCTTTTTGTCATTTAATTTATCGACAAATGTCGGTAAAATTGCAAACTACACCAGGTTTTGAAGAGATGAAACATGCGTATTTCCCATTAGTCCTTTCTTTCTGCAAACGAACGTTGTCCGTTTGGATCGTGAATGTCCTTGGTCCTACTGACCTATTTGTGATGCGCCACCGGATTTTGAATGGCACATTGTTTGCGGGACTCATAGCCATGTTAGTTGGACTTGGATCTGAGTTTTTCCGAGAAGGATTTGAAATGGGAGGATTACTTGCTTTATGGGCAGCATTTGGTTTTACCATTTTATTTTATTATTTGTCTCGGGTGAAACGTTACTTTCAAATTTTAATTGTCCCCACTTTCATCATCAGTTCTCTCACTGCCTGTTTACAAATTAAATACAGCGGTGGAATCGTCAGTGCCAATGTGATGTTACTTGCTCCTATCCTTGTTCTGAATATGTTAATTCTCGGCAAAAAATGGGATAGTGTTGCGATCCTTTTTTTTGTTTCACTCTTGTTTGTGATCAGTGAAATCCAAGATGGATTTCCTGAATGGTTTTCCGATTATTCTTCTTTAAAAGCAAGGAGTGAGGATTTCCTCATCACAGCAGTTTCTGTTTTATTATTGTTAGGACTCATGTTACGCACACTGAATCGTTCTTATGAAGATGCGATTTTGGAAGTAAGTCGATTGAAGTCACAACAAGACGGTGACTATTATCTCACTTCACTTCTCACACGTCCACTCTCAGGGATTCGCAATCACTCTAAATCAGTGTCTTTTTTATCCTATGTCAAACAGAAGAAATCTTTCCATTTTAAGGACCGAGAGTATGAATTGGGAGGGGATATTTGTGTTACTGACCAAATTGTTTTACGAGGGCGTAGTTATTGTGTGTTTGCGAACGGGGATGCGATGGGGAAATCCATGCAAGGAGCAGGTGGGGTCTTAGTATTTGGAACAGCCTTTCGTGCTTTCATCGAACGAACGAATCGAGAAGGGGTGTTATCCACTTACTATCCCGAACGTTGGTTACACACAGCACTCAATGATTTGAATAATGTTTTTGAAGGGTTTGATGGATCAATGTCAATGTCCTTACTTTTTGGACTTGTTGATGAAAAAAATGGATATATGTACTATATCAATGCAGAACATCCTTTTCCGATACGATACCGAGAGGGAAAAGCACAGTTCCTTTCCGAACAAGCCACAAATTTTAAATTAGGGATGCAAACGGAGAGAGCAAAGATTGAAACCTGTTGGATTCGACCAGGAGACACTATCATTTTAGGAAGTGATGGCAGAGATGATTTGGATTTGGGTTTGGATGCATCCCAAAAACGAGTCATCAATTTTGATCATACCTCTATCTTAAAACAAGTGGAAGAAACGAAAGCAGACGTCATTGCATTGGGATTCAGATTACAATCGATTGGTGAGTTAACAGATGATTTGTCCTTTCTTAGCATCAAATTCCAACCAATGGAACCCCCGAGAAGGAATTTTCGATCCGAATCAATCGACAAAAGCATCCATTTGGTAGAGAAAAACCAAAATGTAGAAGCATTACATGTTTTAGAGGGAGAGTTAGAGATTGAAAATGAAAATCCCTTATTTTGGAAAGTATTGTACCAATTGTATCGTAAATTAGGTAAGTTTGCCTTGGCGGGACATGCTGCAGAATCTTTTTCGAATGTCCATCCATCAGGTTTACAGATGATTTGGAATGGTGTCATTCAATATGCGAAAGCCGGTATGATAGAAGAAGCCATCGATTTAGCAGAGAGACTTTATAGTCGAAAACCAGATGTTTTACCTGTATTAAAAGTCCTAATCAAATTGTACCAAAAATCAAAACGTCCTGAACGTGCTAAGGAAGTTGTGTCGATTTACCATAAGTTGAAATCATCTACAAATTGAGGGATCGCTTTATGAATATGGTAAAATCGTATGTAATTCTTTGTATCATCGTATGAGATTTCAGGTTTGAAAACATTCTCAATTTAAATTGGAAAGAAATTAGGTCAGATCATCTTTAGAAAATAAAAATGAATTTACTTTTTAGAATCCAACCATTGTTATCGTTTCCAGACGGAAGATAGAACCAATCTTCATAAGGTTACATGTATGGAAGAAAACGAAACAATAGAAATGCCCGTAGTAATGGAAGAACCTGCTCCTGAAGTAACAGTTGTTGCGAAAAAAGCAGCTCCTAAAAAGAAGAAAGCAGCCAAAAAGAAAGCGGCAAAGAAAAAAAGAGCAAAAAAAGCAGCTCCTAAGAAGAAGAAGGCAGCTAAAAAGAAAAAAGCAGCCAAGAAAAAAACAAAAAAAGTTGCTCCTAAAAAGAAGAAAGGTGCAAAGAAGAAAGCATCTAAAAAAAGAGCGGCAAAGAAAAAACGACGTTAATCCCTTTGGGATAATAGATTCGAACATCATACCCATTGGTATTCAGATGTATTGAAGCTATTATCCCTTAATCTCTCCATACATCTCACCTTTCCAGATACAAATCAGACAAAATCAGAATTGATCATTTAGATCTTTTGGTATTTCTTCGCTTGTTTTTTGTTTTCTGGGTCTAGTTCGATTGCTTCTGGATGTAGGACAATATTCCAATACCGAACAACATAAGCAATGACACCTGCTGTGAGTACAAAAAGTAAAACATAAGCTGAAATCACGGGGTGTAATAGAAACGGATAAGGGGCACCAAATTGGTGGAAGTAGGGAAGTGACATGTACCAAATCACAGAGACGGCAACAATTCCCACACCAAATTTTCCCCACCAATTCGGCCTTCCTTGGAGCCCACGTTTTAAATACAAGAACCCACCTAGCCAAACACCTAAAACCTCACGTATAAAATAAACAATGAGGATCCAACTGGGAAAATCAAAATGAAGTGTTACTACGGAAAGTCCACCTAAGGTCACCAGTTTATCACAAACAGGATCTAGGTAACGACCAAGTGTGGTTTCTTGGTGTAAGAGTCTTGCAAAGAGTCCATCCAAATAATCAGTGATAACGGCCACCAATGCATAACCGATGGATGCAAAGAATGCACTCAAGTTCGATGGGTCTTTCGCATAATCATACGTACTATAGAAAAAAAATGGTAATAACAATACACGGAATATGGATAAAAAATTGGATAGAGTGAAGATTCGATCCTGAAAAAGGTCTTTGGCTTTTTTTTCTTCGATTTGCATAGAACCTATGCCAGATTCTCAAAATTCTAACCGAAGGCAAGAAAACAAATGAAAACAATGTTGACGATTGGAGTCGAATCTATACCTTGGTTTTTATTCCGATGGAGTTGTAGCTCAGTTGGTTAGAGTGCCTGCCTGTCACGCAGGATGTCGCGGGTTCGAGCCCCGTCAACTCCGCCATCGGGAATTTCCCTTCTGTTTCATCCCACTTTCATTCGATGTATTCTTCTTTGTCTTTTTTGAATAGGATTTGATTTTCCTCTTCTAACACTCTTGCAACCTGAACAATTTTACTACGTGCTTCGTTTATCTCTCGTAAGGTGACTCGCGGTTTCATATCTAAAATATCTAATATATCTTCCGCTCGGTTTTGGCTCATATTGTTTAGGAATTTTTTTCGGATTTCATCTCCAGCTCCACGAATGGCAAGAGAGATGGATGTATCATCCGCCAATCGATTGATGAGTACGCGCATCTCTTTGTTATCGAGAGATAAAATGTCTTCAAATGTGTATAATTTTTCGCGGACTTGGTCTGCCACTTCCGGTGAAGATTCTTCTAATTCAGAAAGGATGGTTTCTTCTGCACCCTTTTCCATAAAATTAAGGATGTTTGCAAGTACGTGAGCACCACCGGCTTCTGAGTACTCTTGTTTGTCTCTTTCTTCGTACCGTTTTTTTAAGATCCTTGCAATGTTTTGGATCACATCAGGGTGGGTTTTCGAAGTGGTGGCAAGCCGAACGGCAATTTTTGCTTGTTCTGGTTTCGGGAATAGTTTCAAAACGTCAGCTGCTTTTTTGGGATCTAGGTGCGAAAGGGTAACAGCTATGATTTGTGGTGACTCTGTCGCGAGCATCGTTTGTAAGACAGTCGGTTCTACTAAGTTTAAAAATTCAAAATCATTCTTTGTTTCTTCTTTGTGGATCTTTTTTAGGATCACATTGGCTTTTTCAGATCCCACCGTGTGTTCGAGTAGGGATTTTGCCGTTGACAATCCACCCGAAGTGGATTCGGAAATGTCTTCGATGGTATGATGGAATTCTTTTAAAATGGTTTCCCTTTCTTCCTTGGAAACGGACCTAATTTTGGACATTTCCAAAATCACGGCCTCTAACATGGAATCGTCTAGGTGTCTTAGAACATCGGCAGCTCTTTCTTTGCCAAGGGATAGGAGGAGGAGGGCAGCTTTTCGTACGCCAGGAGTGGCGGAGGTTGGGTTCTCAGACTTCATGTGACATAATTCTCTTAGTTTCCCATGGATGTCAAAAAAAACTTATCTAATGAGACAAAATTTTCTAAAGGTCTCATTCACTTCGTACGATACCCTTTGTAAGTTACAAAGATAAAGGAACGAAAACCAGATGGACAAAGCTCACAAATTCAAAAACACACTCGAACGTTACATCCACTACCGAGGAATTGATATCGTTTTACACCTCAAAGATGGGAAGAGTATCGAACTCGATAAAAACCGACAAATGACGGACGATGTTGTGATCGGGAATTTGGCCACTGGTGTAGTCCGCATTCCCATTGCCGATATCCAAAGTGCAGATTTTTTTGCTGCTTAAGTCCAAACTTGTTTAACCGACTGCAAGGAGAAGGTTTGGTTTTTCCAATAAACTCCTTAAAGTCTTTAAAAACTCTGCTCCCACAGCTCCATCGATCACACGGTGATCGCAGGAGAGTGTGAGAGAAAGAATCCTTCCCACAACCACAGCTCCGTTTTCCACAACAGGTTTATCCTCTACAGAACCAACTGCAAGGATTGCACTTTCTGGTTCATTGATAATGGCTGTAAACCGACTGATTCCATACATACCCAAATTGGAAATGGTAAAAGTACCATTGGTAAACTCTTCTGGTTTTAACTTTCTTTCCCTTGCTTTTTTTGCGAGTTCTTTCACCTCAATTGAGATTTGTTGGATGGACTTTCTGTTTGCGTCACGGATGACAGGTGTTAAAAGGCCTCCATCAATGGACACAGCGATTCCCACATCAATGCGACCAAATTGTAATATGGAATCTCCTTGGAAACTTGCATTCACTTTGGGATGGAGTTTGAGGGCAGAAGCTGTCGCTTTGACTATGATGTCATTCAAACTCACCTTAGTAGGTGATTCTGGGTTTTGTGCGGTTTGGAAATCATTGATTTCTTTTCGCAAATTCTCAAGTGCTTTCGCATTGACATCAACATTCAAATAAAAATGAGGAAGGTTTTGTTTGGATTCGGTGAGTCGTTTGGCAATGGTTTTACGCATCCCATTCAAACTGATCACTTCATCACTCACTTGTGTATCAAACCCACCACTAGTTGTTCCGATTCCTTGTGTTAAGGTATCTAGGACATCTTTTTTTGTGATCCTTCCTTCGGGGCCAGTTCCGATGACTTTGTGTAAGTCGATTCCATGTTCGATGGCAATGGATTTTGCTAAAGGAGAAGCAAGGACACGAAGTGTTCCTCGTGGTACAGACGGAGTTCCATTGGTTGTCTCTTTGGGGAGAGTTGGTGTTGGAACTTGGGTCGTAGTTTGGCTTTGGGGAACGGCTTGAGTTTGTAGATTGGAAGTTTCCTTAGAAGCAGTTTCTTTTGTTCCAACGTTTGGTGTAGAAGGGACCACCTCTTTTGGAGTTTCACTCGTTGTGGTTTGCGTCGAACCTGGAGATTTTTTCGGAAGGTTTGTGAGTAGGGATGTGATGTCTTCTCCTGGTTTTCCAATGACGGCGAGGGCTTCACCTACTTTTAGTTTGGTGCCTTCTCCTTGGATGATTTTTAAAATCACTCCTGAATCATACGCTTCCATTTCCATCACTGCTTTGTCAGTTTCCACTTCCGCGAGGATGTCACCTGGGCTTACGGAATCACCTTCTTTTTTCAGCCATTTCACAATGGTTCCCTCTTCCATCGTAGGGGATAATTGGGTCATTTCTTGTATTTTTGCCACTCTGGTCTCCTTAACGTAACATCTCTCGGATGGTATCTGCCACTCGGTTGGCATTCGGCAAACTCATTCGTTCTAGGTTTGCAGCATAGGACATCGGAACATCCATTTGTGTGACTCGTTCGACAGGGTGGTCTAGGTATGAGAAAACATTTTTTTGAATGAGGTGAGAAATTTGTGCACCAAAACCGGCAACAGGCCACCCTTCTTCAACTACAATGGCTCTGTTTGTTTTCTTGACCGATTCGTAAATTAGATTTTCATCTAACGGTCGTAAACTGCGTAAATCCACAATTTCCACAGAGATTCCTTCTTTTTCTAAAATGACTGCTGCTTCCTCTGCAAAACTGAGAGCCCTTGACCAGGTAACAATTGTTATATCAGTTCCTTTTCGTTTGATTTCGCCAAGTCCCAAGGGAATCGTATATTCCTGTTCAGGGACTTCTCCTTTGGAACCATACAAAACTTCTGATTCAATGAAGATGGTTGGATTGTTATCCCGGATCGAAGATTTGAGGAGACCATAGGCATCTTTTGGTGTGGCTGGGCATACAACTTTAAGACCAGGGCAGTGGGCATACCAGGATTCAAATGCTTGTGAGTGTTGAGCCCCAAGCCTTCCTCCTGCACCACCAGCTCCGCGAAATACGATAGGCATCGGAAATTGACCACCACTCATATAATTCATCTTAGCTGCCGAGTTAATGATTTGGTCGATTGCAACCAGTGAAAAATTCCAAGTCATAAATTCAATGATGGGCCTAAGTCCTACCATCGCCGATCCCACTCCAATCCCTGCAAATCCATTTTCGGAAATGGGGGTATCAATCACTCGGGCCTCTCCAAACTTATCGAGCATCCCTTGGGAAACTTTATAGGCACCTTGGTAATGGCCCACTTCTTCTCCCATCAGATAAATCAGTGGATCTTTTTCCATTTCTTCCACCATGGCACGGTTGAGTGCTTCTCTATAGGTTAACACTGCCATTTATTTATCCTCCGCATACACATACTTGTGGAGTTGGGAAAGGGGTGGTTCGGGAGAGTTTTCCGCAAAGGCATATGCTTCATCAATTTGGGTTTGGATATCGATTTCTAATTTGTCCAAAACTTCAGGTTTAATTCCACCTAACTCAAGTTCATGTCTTGCACGCATTAGTGGGTCCTTTTTTTTATAGGCATCTAATTCTTCTTTTGTTCTGTATTTGGCTGGGTCTGACATAGAGTGACCACGAAACCGGTAGGTGGATACTTCGATGAGTGTTGGACCTTCCCCTCTGCGAGCTCTGTCTACAGCGACTTTTACATGGTCTCTCACCTTTCTGACTTCATCCCCTTCGATATGGTCCCTCGCCATATCATAAGCGTATGCTCTCACTGACACATCTTTGACAGCAAGGGCTCTGTATTCGGGTGTTCCCATCGCATAATGGTTGTTCTCACAAATGAAAACAACTGGTAGTTTCCAGATGGCAGCAAGGTTTAGCCCTTCATGAAAAGAACCAATATTAGCAGCTCCTTCACCAAAAAAACATATGGTGACAGAATCTTCTTTTCTGTATTTGGAAGCAAAAGCAATGCCAGCAGCAAGTGATATATGGCCACCTACAATTCCATGCCCGCCCATAAAATGTGCATTTTTATCAAAAAAATGCATCGATCCTCCATTCCCTTTGGAGACTCCAGTTGCCTTTCCAAAAAGTTCTGCCATGAGTGGGCTCGGGTGGAGACCACGTGCAAGAGCATGTCCATGGTCGCGGTAAGTAGAGACAATGTAGTCATGAGGAGTGAGAGAAGCAATGGAACCAACACCAACTGCTTCTTGCCCAATGTACAAATGGAGAAACCCACCAATTTTTCCAACACTGTATGCTTTCGCAGCAGCCTCTTCAAACTTTCGTATAAGTACCATTTGTCTGTAGAACTCTTGTAATTCGCTCACAGATTGTGAGTCTTTGGGGATAGAAGAAACCAAATAGAACCTCCAAAACCACTAAAAAACTACACTATTTAGACAAAGAAAGAAAGCAAAAATCTTGCTCTTAAAAGAACATAAAAGACAGTTTCCCTAGGACCTTTATGAAAATTACGAGTGCTGGTATCGAATTCCTAGAATTCAATGAATTTAAAAATTTTGCTGTGGATTATGATCTGTTAGGTTCTGTCTCACTCAGTGAACCTGTTGTAGATAAAAATGGAAACATTCTTATCAAAGAAAAAGTAGCAATCAAAGAAAACGTATTAAAAAAATTGGAAGGCCTAGAAGGGAATTATATTCCTTCCTTCAAACTGGCAATGTCAAAAGATTTAATGAAGATGCTAAGACAAGTTTTGTCAAAAGCGATCTTAAACCGTATTGATGATCGTTCGAATGAATTTATTTTCCACCTTTATGAACAAAATGCAGAACGGATGGCAAGTCTTAAAGGGATCATTCAAAACTCATTTTATTCGAAGACAGTCGCTCTATCATTCTTTCGTATCTTACTTTCACATAAAGAATTTTTTAATCATTTAGCGGACTTTGGACTACTCAGTTTGGGTTCAGTCATCCAAAAACAATATGGTTTCAAAATGGTGAACCGTTATAGTTTTTTAGCAGGTTTATGCGCTGATATAGCTGTATCCAAAGAAGGTTTGTATCGACAAAGTTTTTTTGGTTCTTCTCTGTCAACTGCAGTAAACCTCAGTATCGAAATTGCACGTAAACTCAATTTGCCAGAAGAAGTGATCAGTGCAATTAACAATCATGGAAACTCTAATTTTGAAATTCCAGGTGTGAACCCAGCGAATGTGAATGTAGAAGACTTAAGAAAACACCAATTGAACCAAGACTTACTACTAGGCAGTGGAATGGAAGACGATGCAAGTGATGATGAGGAAGAAGCGGGAGAATATGCTGATAACACTGCAGAAGTCACGTTAGATGCATTAAAGATTGCTCGGTATATCATGGAGAACCTAAAGGTCACAACTGACAAAGAACATGTTTCCGAAAAACTCCTGGTGATGTTTACTTATAATGCAGAGAAGGGACTTTTCCGAAAAGATTTGGCAGATCCAATGATTGATCGGTTTAAAGAATTTGATCATGCGATCAAAAGGATTCGTACCATTGCCGAAATCGAAAATAAATGTAAATTCCAAACATCCGCATGGGCCTATCCAAAACCAAAATCTTCGCAGATTGTTTGTAAGGATCGAAATTACCAATGCCCATGGATTGTGAATGGTTGGGACCTTCGGATTATTTCTCCTCAAGATCCTTTCGGTTACATTGGTACTGCATTAGATGTTGGAACCTATCCCAAATGTGCGTTAGAGGAAGAGCTTCACGCAAAAATCAAATACACTGATTCCTAAAAGGGCAAAAAAAAACCAACCGAAGATCGGTTGGTTTTTTGTTTTAAAAACGATCGAAAGATAATTAGAAACCAGCTGGTTTTTTAATGTCTTTTGTTGCGTCTTTAACAGCGCCTGTAGCAGCTTTTTTTACTTCTGTTTCAGCAGTTTTTACCGCTGCGTCTACTTTTTTCTCAACTTCAGTAGTTACTTTTTTTGCTGCATCTTCAACAGTTTCCATTTTTTCTTCTACAACTGGCTCTTCTTTTTTGCAGAATGCAAGTCCAGAAGCCATAGTTACACCGAGAATTAAAACGAGTAGTTTTTTGTTCATCGAAAGTTTTCTCCTAAAAATCTTTTAATTCTGCCAAAACTACACGATCTTCGTTTCCATTGAAAGAAATTTCTGAATGGAATCAGAAATTTCTAAAGAATTTATTTCGGAACAAATGTAAGGAATTCTTCTACTTCTCTTTTGCTTCCAATGATGAGCGTTGTTCGTTCATGGAGTTCCTTAGGAGTTAGGTCCAAAATTCGTTCTCCTTTCACGGTCACTGCCATACCACCTGCTTGTTCGGCAATAAAGGCCATGGGAGCTGCTTCATATAACAAACGCAATTTTCCATTTGGGTATTTGCTGGATTTTGTATCGTTAGGATAGAGGAAAATCCCACCTTTTAAAAGGTTTCTATGGAAGTCTGCCACGAGGGAACCAATGTAACGTGCTGTTTTTGGTTTTTTTCCCCCTTCGATGGATTTGATTTTTTGTAAGTAGGCTTGTACTTCTGGTGACCAATAGGATGCGTTCCCTTCATTGGCAGAATAAATATCCCCTGATTCTGGCATTTGCATGTTTGGGTGCGATAGTAAAAATTCACCCACACTTGGATCAAGTGTGAATCCAGAAACTCCCTTGCCGGTAGATAAAACTAACATGGTAGAGGATCCATAAATGATATAACCAGCACAACGTTGCAAATGGCCTTTTTGGAGCAGGTCTTTTTCGGTTCCTGGTTCTTTGGAATTAGGCTCTAATCTTTGGTGGATGGAAAAAATCGTTCCGATGGAGACATTGGTGTCAATATTGGAAGAACCATCGAGTGGGTCGATCGCCATTGTGTACTTTCCAATATTGTATCCTCCTGGGATGGGGATGATGGCTTCATGTTCTTCGCTTGCGAGTACACAAAGGTGACCACAGATTTTTAAGGATTGGTTAAACGCATTGTCCGCGTATTGGTCCAGTTTCATCTGGGTTTCGCCTTGGACATTTGTGTCTTCCGTGGCACCCAAAATGTCATCTAGGAGACCCGCTTTTCTCACTTCACGGCCTACAATTTTTGCCGCATAAACCAAATGACTGAGAAGGGCAGTGAATTCTCCCGATGCGTGTGGGATTTTGAGTTGCTCTTCTAAGATGAATTGTGAGAGAGAAATGAGTTTTTTTTGTTTCGGTGTTGCGTTCACAGGTTCCCCGAGGATGTTTTTTACACCATTTTTGTGGTTGTGGGTAGGGAGCAAATCCTTTCTCCTTTTGAAAGTGGATGACAAATCCGATACTGTACGTTAGAACCTCCATGACTGAGCCAATGCACCTAATCCCTTCTCCTTCTATGCAGATGACCGACTACCATTCCCGCCGTTTAGGACTCAGTTTTGCCAGTGTCGGTGCCTATCTTGGTTGGGTGTATTTGGGAAAAGAATTGGTGTATGAATTTGGGCAAACGAAGGAAGAAGAGAAGATCCGAGGGATTGTATCCAGTTCTTACTCCCAGTGGACCCGAAGTATGGGGTATTTATCTCCTACCACCATCGAGTCCTTTCGTGAGAATGAGAGGGAAGTGGAATTATCCGTCATCCGATTGCCTGAAGGAGAAGTTCCTGTTTTTGTTTTGGTTTTTTTGGAAAAAGGGCAAAGTTTACCCCCTAGGGTTTGGGAAGATCTGTCGAACCAAGTCCTCACGTTTTGTGCGACAGGGATTTCCCTTCGCGAAAAGAATTTACTCGATTTTGAAACCATCACAGAACCCATTCGCAAACGAATGGAGAAGGCATTCCTGGGAGATACAAAATCGGGAGTGATCGCTTTTTTCCACCTCCAAGACTTAAGCCCCTTTTTTAAACCGATGGGGGTCATCAAAAGCCAAGAAATTTTGCGAGAAGTCACTGCCACCCTCCACAAGGAAACGAGGGAAAATGAATTTAATTTCCAACTGAACCCTAGGTCTTATTTTTTATTTTGCCCTGGAGAAACATTGGATGGAGCAAACCATCGGTTTGGATCGTTGTACTTTCCCTCCAAACATTTGATTTTGGACTATAAATTGAAGATTTTCCCGATCGATGGGGACGTTTTGGCTGATGATGCCAAGTTTTCGTCCATTTTTCTTGAAAATTTCTAAAAGCATTTTTACGCTGAATTGACAGAATAGGGCGGTTTCCGATACCGTCAAAACTAGACCATTTTTACAAAAGGACAGTTGTTTGTCTATGACCCCACAAGTAGGGATTTATTTAAAAGAAGGGGAATCTATTGAGGCAGCGCTTCGTAGATTCAAAAGAGATTGTGCAAATGCTGGTATCATGAGCGAAATCAAACGCCGTGAATACTTTGAAAAGCCAAGTGTCATTAAGAAAAAAGCAGTGGAAGCTGCAAAACGCAAACGAGACAAAAAGAAAAGATTATTTGCTAAAAAAGATAAACTTTAATCTTTAAGCCGGTTTTCCTATGACCCTGCAAGAGACGATCAATTCCGATCTAAAAACGGCGTTAAAAGCCAAGGATGAAAAAGTCCTCGGCACCTTACGTCTAATGAAAGCAGAAATTCAATATGAATTAACGAAAACTGGCGCTTCTGAACTTTCGGATACTGCAGTCATGCAGATCCTCAAATCCAATTACAAACGCCGTAAGGATACCGCTTTGGAATATGACAAAGCGAATCGTCCCGATCTGTCGAGTAAGGAAATTGAAGAAGCAGAAATCATCTCACGTTATATTCCAAAAGAAGTCTCCGAAGAAGAAATTAACAAAGCAGTAAAAGAAGCTGTAACCCAGTTAGGTGCAAGTGGACCTCAGGATATGGGAAAGGTGATGGGGAATGTAATGGCAAAATTTAAAGGACAAAATATAGACGGCTCCAAGGTATCCTCCCTCGTTAAACAAGCACTTAGCGCCAGTTAAAATAACTAAACTGTGAATCCTTACCAAAGTTTTAAAGAAAGAGTTCGCAGAGAAGTCTCCATTGACTCCTACATCAACCGTTTTGTTCCCTTACGCCGAATGGGTAGGAACCTAGTTGGTATTTGTCCTTTCCATAATGAAAAAACTCCCTCATTCAATGTAAACCCAGAAGGTGGTTTTTACCATTGTTTTGGTTGTAAGGCATCTGGTGATTTATTCCGTTTTGTGATGGATTACCAAAAGGTTGATTTTTTAAAATCACTCGAAATCCTTTCGGAATACTCTGGCATTCCCCTTGTCGAACGAACCAAAGAAGAGGAAGAGTCTGAGCGAAAAAAAGAAGCACTTTACCAAATTTCCCAAAAAGCTCTTGAATACTTCCAAAAAAATCTAAATACGGCTGCCGGCGAACTTGCATTAAAGTATTTGGAATCACGTGGGTTGTATAGTGAAGACATTAAAGTGTTTCAAATTGGATTTGGTCTTCCTGGATTTGGAAATTTGCGTGGTGAATTACTAAAAACAGAAGCCGAAATCAAATTAGGGGAACAGTTAGGTCTCCTCAAACGCCAAGACCAAAACAAAGACCCTTATGATTTTTTTCGCAATCGGATCATGTTCCCTGTCATTGATACCAGGGGAAGAGTGGTTGCCTTTTCGGGTAGGATCCTCGGAGATTCCGAAGAAGCCAAATACATCAATAGCCCTAACTCACTGATTTACGATAAAAGCCGTACGTTTTACAATTTAAATTTAGCCCAAGATAACATTCGAAAAACGAGGGAAGCCGTCATCGTAGAAGGTGTGTTTGACGCCATTGGACTCTTTCGAAGGGGAATCGAATTTGTTGTGGCTCCACTGGGTACGGGATTTACGGAAGGGCATGTTCGTATCTTAAAGAACATGGCAGACAAAGTGTATCTCATGATGGATTCTGATAAAGCGGGAACCAAAGGTGCATTCCGTGCGGTGAACCTTCTCTCCAAAGAAGGAGTGGTTGTCAAAGTATGCCATATCCCAGAAGGAAAAGATCCTTTTGATTATTCCCTCCATCATAACAAACAAGAAATCCGAGATTTACTCGAGGGTGCTGCACCTGCTTCTCAGTTTATGATCCGAGAGATCCTCGGTGGGGCCGGTCCCACATCTCTTGCAGAAGAAAAACAAGCTGGGGTGAAAAAACTTTTCGAATTCCTAAAACCTATGGAGAAGGAAACCGACAAACAGGTCTATTTAGAAGAGGGCGCACGCCAACTGGGGCTTTCGTTTTCTTCTCTTTTTCAGGACTTTCGTGGGAAACCAGGTGTAACTTCGACCCCTGCCGTTGTCGATACTAAGAAAGACCGTTCCATTCAAAAACCGGGGAAACCTTCTCCCGTTCTTGTCTGTGAACGGAAAATGATCGCCATGCTCATCCAAAACTTGGAGTTATTCAGTTTTGCTGATGATTTGTTGTCGCTCGAGTTTCGTGATGAGGTATCTGCCTTTTTTTGGGACTATTTATATACAAAGTATTTGCAGAATGAGAACCTAACGGCTGCAGAAATTCTTTCGAGGGAAGAAATTCCATCGGAATACCTGGGACTAATTGCTGAACATTTTTCGGCCGATGTATCAGTGACCCCAGCTACATTTAAAGCGATGTTTCTTTACCATGCGGATTTGTTGGATGACGCAAGGATGGAAGAACTTGTGAAAGAGATGGCCAAACCTGACTTAACGATTGAAGAAAAGAACAATCTACTGTCAGAACTTTCACTCCTTAAGAGTGAAAAAAATAAGAGATCTGTGTATCTCAGAACGATCCAAACGTTAGAAGTCTAAAGAGGATAAAGGTAGAATGGAAAATCTAGCAAGCCTACCAGAAGTACAAAAGATTATCTCTATCGGAAAAGCAAACCGAGAGGTATCGTATGATGAGATCAATGAAATACTACCGGATAAAATTCTAAATTCCGAAAAGATTGACGATGTCTTCACCTTGTTACACGAGATGGGGATTGAAATTGTAGAGGAGTATTCCAAAAAATCTTTGGAAGAATCCAGTTCTCTTACGACGACTAAAGAAGAAACTACCAAAGAAACAAAAGAAAAACCGGCACGTAAAAAAAGAGAGTCCAGTGTTTCTTCGAGTTCTGAGGATCCGATTCGGCTTTATCTAAAAGAAATTGGTAAAGTTTCTCTGATCTCTGGGGAAACAGAAGTTTTCCTTGCGAAACGAATCGAGAAGGGTGAAAAAATCATTGAAGAAACGATCCTTAGTTCTTCGATCCTCCGACAAAACTTCGCAAAACTCATTCCAAAGATTAAGTCCAAAAAAATCAAAGTGTATGACTTGGTAAAAGTGGACAAAATGTACGCACTCAACCAAGAGCAAGCGGACAAATTAGAAAAAGTATTTTTTGAAAATATGGAACTCATCCAACAGGATGAAAAAGTTCTCAACGAATCCACAAACCGTATTCGTAAGTATTCTGAAAATTCTAAGAAGTTCAAAGAACTCAAAGAAAAAATCGATATGTCTACGGGCAAAATTGATGAGGCCATTCGCAAAATTGGAGTTTCTCAAAAAGAAATCCAAAAGATCTCTCAAAAGATTAAGTCGATGGTTTTCCGTGTTAAGGAAATCGAAAAACATTTCTTAAAAATCAAAGCCAAATACGGTCATGATGTTCGTGAAATCAAAGCTCTCAACCGTTTCATCGAAAAAAATGAAAACCTAGATGAAATCGAAAAGATGATGGGTTGTGACATTGATGAAGTGAGAGAAGTCATCAAAGACATTCGTAACAACGAACGTAAACTTCGTCGAATGGAACAGGAAGCTGGTTCTCCCGTTGGGGAAATCAAAGACTGGGGTGAAAAAATCATCAAAGGGGAAAGGGAAATTGCACAAGCAAAACGAGAACTTGTGCGAGCAAACCTTCGTTTGGTGGTATCCATTGCAAAACGTTACGCAAACCGTGGGATGCATTTTTTTGACCTCATCCAAGAAGGAAACATTGGTCTCATTCGTGCAGTAGATAAGTTTGAATACAAAAAGGGGTATAAGTTTTCCACTTATGCCACTTGGTGGATCAGGCAAGCCATCACACGTGCCATTTCTGACCAAGCGCGTACCATCCGTGTACCTGTACACATGATTGAACAGGTAAACAAAGTGATCCGTGAAACTCGCCTCTTTGTCCAAGAGTTTGGGCGTGATCCGTCCAATGATGAAATTGCAGAACGATTAGGATGGCCTGTACAAAAAGTAAAGGCAGTGAAAAACGTAGCACGGGAACCAATTTCACTCGAGATACCAGTGGGTTCCGAAGAGGATTCAGAACTTGGTGATTTTATCGAAGACAAAGAAGTGATTTCACCTCTGAACTCAGCGGCATCTTCTATCCTTTCCGAACAAATCAGACAGGTGTTACAAACACTTCCTGCTCGTGAACAAAAAGTCATTCGTATGCGTTTTGGTTTGGATGATGGGTATGCACAAACACTTGAAGAAGTGGGTTACCAATTTAAAGTCACTCGTGAAAGGATTCGTCAGATTGAAGCAAAAGCGTTACGTCGTCTCCGCCACCCAAGTCGATCCAAAAAGCTCAAAGACTATATCGATTAAACAAAATTGTTTTTCGCTTGATTGGTCTTTGGAAGAGATTCATGGTTTGGAAAATCCATGGATCTCTTTTTTTATACTCAAAACAAAATGTTTCCGTTTGATTCATCTCGAAACGTTGGGAAAAAGTTCAAAGTACCAATTTTTTTCCATCATGTTTATACATTCGTTCCTATCCTTCTTCTCGTTTTCCTGATTCATTGTAAAGCTTCGGAAAAACAATTGGATTACGAGAAAACCCAAAGTGTTGGCCAAGTGAGTCCCGAAGAACCTTGGAGGTTTAGCCCTGAATTTGCGTTGGATGAAAAATATGGGACTGCATTTTGTGCAAATGCAAAAGAGATAGGATCTGGATTTACTTTATTTTTATCAAACCAAACGAAATTTACAGCATTGCAATTGTTAAATGGATACCATCGTTCTGTAAATGATCTAAAGTCCAATGATATGATTAAAAAACTGAGAGTTTCATCGTTTTGGATGGAGAAAAACGACTCTAAAAATCAGTTTAAACTCGACCGAACCAAAGATGTTGAACTTTCCAAGGCAAAATTTGGGAAACAAGGTCTACAAGTTTTGGATTTAGATTCTACATTCGAAGGGAATGTGATTCGTTTTGAGATTTTAGAGACTTATGGACTTGGTAGTACTAGTCGTGTTTGTCTCTCGGAAGTCAAAATGGGAGAGATGATTAAAGATAGTTTTTCTGCATCACCTTGGGTGTCCTTTGATAAAATCAAATTGGCCATTTCTCAATTTGTTAAGGCGGAACGACATGCATATGGTTTCAAACAATTAGTTTTGGCGAACGAAAAGGGTACAATCTTATTTTACGACCAAGGAACTGTTTTACCTGTTTTTTTTAAACCAGACCAAACCTTTAGTTTTTCTGAGATGTATGGGGAAGGTGACCCAACTAGTTTTTTACCATCACTCATTGGCACTTACACAATCTTACAAGCAACAGAGGAAGGGTTAGAAATCAATCTCAGTTATTTTGACCAAGGTGGGATTGAAAGGAATATATCTTGGATCTTCAAACGAGCGGAAGTTGGTGATGAAGATTATGAAAATTTTAAGACAAAACTAGGAACGAAGTTTTCAGAAGTTTACCAACCCAAAACCCATTTTCTCTTTGTATTGAAGGAAAAAGAAACGGGAAGAACCTTTTATCATTATGAGTTGCCCATTCCGAAATAAATTAGGTGCAAGAGAATCCAGCACCTAATTTATGTTCTAAGTCTTTTTTCGTTAGGAAATTGTTTTCTTTAAATCCTTGATGTGTTTGAGAAGTTCATTTAATGAGGATTTTTTTTCTGTTTCTTTCCATCCGAGTTCTTTCCCGAGCACATTGCTGACTGGAACGGCAAGTGACTCTGCCAGTTTTAGATCTAGAAAAACCACTCTCCATCGTCTGGAAAGAACATCCGAAACAGAAAGTGCAAATTCCTTTTTCACAAAATGTTTGATTTCTTCTGCGAAGTAACCTGACCCTTTTTTGATTTCTTTTGGTTTTTTACCTAGGATCAGAGGCACTTCCCCTCCATAAGAATCCACGAGTCGAACGGCTGTCTCATAAGGAAGGTCATACATCGTTTGGATCTTTGCCACCAAATGTTTGCTATACCCATCTGCACCAGGGAAAGCAAAACTTGCTGTGACACAGTTCATTTTAGAAGGAAGGTTTCCAACAGAAATTAATTTGTCTGTGAGGTCTTCCGCCATTTTGCGGAAAGTGGACCATTTCCCTCCTGACATTGTCACAAGACCAGAATCCGAAACGAGGATGGCTTCTTCCCTGGAAATGGATTTTGTGTCCTTTTTGTCTCCAGTGGATATGAGAGGGCGTAAACCACTAAACACGGATTCGATATCGTCTTTTGTTAATTTTGTATCAAGGTAATCATTTCCAGTTTGGAGTAAAAATTCCACTTCGGATTGTAATGGTAGTGGCTCATCGTCAATTTTTTGGATGGGAGTGTCAGTGGTTCCAAGGAGTACTTTCCCTTCCCAAGGGATCACAAATACCACTCTGCCATCAGCTGTTTTGGGAATGATCATTGCTGTTCGGCAAGGCAGTTTCTCTTTGTCAAATACGAGGTGGATTCCTTGGCTTGGAGCAAGTACATTCTCTGCTTTTGGATCATCTAGTTTACGGAGAGAATCAATCCAAACACCTGTTGTGTTTGCGACTACTTTCGCTTTGATGGAGACAACCTTTTTGGTAAGAGAATCTTTTGCAGTGACACCAATGATTTTTCCATTTGTATCTTTTAAAAAGGATGTCACTTCAATCCTTGAGACAATGTCCGCACCATTTTCTTTTGCAGCCCGAATGGTTGTTACATTGAGTCTTGCATCATTGAACTGTGCATCATAGTAGGAGATTCCACCCTTTAAGTTTTCTTTTTTGAGGGAGGCAAAGTAGTCGAGGGCAGTTGCTTTCGAAATTCGTTCATGGCCTGGGACAATGGATTTCCCAGCAAGGAGATCATACATTGTAAGACCAATGGAATAAAACGGTTTTTCCCACCAAACATAGGTTGGTAAAACAAATGGAAGTGGTTTGACTAAGTGAGGTGCATTGATGAGAAGCCGTTTCCGCTCTGATAATGCTTCGTAAATTAATTTAAAATGGAATTGGGCAAGGTACCTCACACCACCGTGGATGAGTTTTGTAGATCGGGAACTTGTACCTTGCGAAAAGTCTCCTTTTTCCAATAAGGCTACTTTGTAACCTCGGAGACTGGCATCAAGGGCAGTACCGGAACCGGTGGCACCACCACCCAAAATTAAAATATCATACTGGGTTGATTCTAAATGTTTTAGCGTTTGTTTTCTTTCATCTAAATGGTTCATAAGGGTTTTTACGTACTTTGGTGGTTGCCTATAGAGATTCTAAGGTTAGTGTTGTCAAAAGTCACCTTTTCTACCATCGAAAATTTTTGAAATTGTTATGAAAACTGAAAGAGAATTGAACCAAGAATTAGAAACCATCCGCCGAGGCACTGTCGAAATCATCAGTGAAGGGGAACTTTTAGAAAAAATCAAATCCAAACCTTCCTTAACCATCAAAGCAGGATTTGATCCTACGGCACCTGATTTACATTTAGGTCATTTTGTGTTACTGAGAAAACTCAAACATTTCCAAGATTTGGGCCATGATGTTTGTTTTATGCTCGGTGATTTTACGGCGATGATTGGTGATCCTACGGGAAAATCGGAAACACGCAAACGACTCTCCAAAGAAGAGGTATTGGAAAATTCCAAAACCTACCAAACCCAAGTCTTTAAAATTTTGGACCCAAATAAAACTCGTATCCTTTACAATTCACATTGGTGTTCGGAACTAAAATTTGAAGATGTATTGGTTCTGACTTCAAAGTATACAGTTTCCCGAATGTTGGAACGAGATGATTTCACCAAACGCCATAAAGCGGGAACACCCATTTCAATGATAGAGTTTTTATACCCACTTGTACAAGGTTACGATTCCGTTGCAATGAAGTCCGATGTGGAACTTGGAGGAACAGACCAAAAGTTTAATATGCTCGTTGGTCGCGACTTACAAAGAGAATACGGTCAAAAACCACAAGCAGTGATCACCTTGCCGCTCTTAGTGGGGCTTGATGGTGTGAAAAAAATGTCCAAGTCTCTTGGTAATTATGTGGGCATCATTGAAAAACCCATCGACATGTATGGTAAAATCATGTCTATCTCTGACGATTTGATGTGGAATTATTTTGAACTACTGACTGACCTTCCGATGGCAGATGTGGAAAAACGGAAAGAAGGGATTCGTTCCAAATCCCTTCACCCGAAAGAAGTGAAAACGGAACTCGCACTTCTCATCATGGACCAACTCCATGCAAAAGAAGAGAACCTGAAAGCTGTGGAAGAGTGGACAGCAATCCATAATACCAAAAACAGAGCACTCCCAGACGAAATACCAACCGAAAGTTTGGACTCCAGTTATTTTGCGGAAAAACCACCCCTCCTTGTGTATGTATTGTCCCAACTCAAATTCATACCGAGTGTTTCGGAAGGCCGAAGGCTTGTCCAAGCTGGAGGATTGTATTTGGATGAGGAAAAGATAACAGACCCTGGCCTTGTTTTAGAACAGGGGAAAGAATACCTCATCAGGCAAGGTAAAAAAGGGAAATTTTTAAAGATCAAAACCTAAACTTGGGAGTGGGACTAGTATAGAACCCTAGTCCCAATTCCGATAATCGATACTAAGGAAAGCCATACCTACATGTCACTCGATCCGACAAACGAAGAGAAAGAAATCCAGGACATTGTCCATGAACTTTCTAAGGACATAGAAAAGGATCGATTGTTTGCTAAAAAACTCCGTCGTTTTGCCTTTATCTCTGCCTTATCCTTTGTTGGACTTACTGTTTTTGTACTACTTAGTTATATGCTCTATTTGAGCCTCAGTGTCACAAAACTCGAATCTGAAGTAAAAGAAAAAGACCGAAGTTTAAGAGAATTGGAACAGTCTCTTTTTTCTTTGATGTACCAAGAACAACTCAGGGAAGAGAATGCTCTGGCAGGGGACACCGAACCTGATACCGAACTTGCCAAACAAGTCGAAGAAAATATCGAGTTTTTAAAGGAAGTAAGTCAAAATACCAAAGGTCGTAACATCTTACGTGGGAATGAATCTCAAAAGGAAATTGCGTTGACCTTTGACTTGGCAACTGGCGAAGAACTTCCTGTACTTTATAATTACATAAAAGAACATAAGATCAAAGTGACTTTGTTTTTATCCAATGAAAGACCATCCGATATCAATGGTTCCTTTTTTGTCAGACAAAATTTGGATTATATCAAACGGATGGCAAAAACTGGTGCTGTCGAATTTGGGAATCATACTTGGTCCCATTTTAACTACCAACGTTCTGTGACTGAAACTTCCTTAAAAAAAAGAATGGTACTCGAATACTTATCTAAGTCAGTACTCGACCTCCCTCGTATGGCAGAAGAACTCAAACGAGTGGAAGATACCTTTTATTCTCTCACCAAACAAGAGTTAAAAAAATATTACCGTTTGCCTTATGGAGCTCTTAGCCAATTGATTTTAGATGCCCATGCAAGCCTTGGTTATACGGATCACATTATGTGGTCAAATAATGCCAAAGGCTCTCTTGATTTACCAGATTATATCAGCAAACAATTCCTTTATAAAAAAACGTCAAAAGGCAAAAAGGAAGTCGTAAAAAACCCACATTACAAAACAGGGGAGGAAACTCTTACGTTTTTAGACAATTGGGAAAAAGCGGATCCAAATGGAATGAACGGTGCGATTATCCTCATGCACCTTGGTGGTCCTCGAAAATTTGATAAATTGATTTATATCCTTCCTACTTTCATTGAAAGAATGAAAGAAAAGGGTTACAAATTTGTAACCCTTTCTGAAGTTCTAAACGATAAAAAAGATTAACGCTCAGAGATTTTTTCTCCCACTGTTTTGTTTGGACAGTGGGATCACTCAAGAGACTAATCGCTTAGACAAATCTCTTTTTTCGATTTTGATACCGATTCACGACACTGTCTTTAAACGTATATAAGTTTAAGTAAAAGACAGGAACCATAATCAAAGTAATAAACGTGGCAAAAGCAAGTCCCCAACCAAATGCAAGAGCCATAGGAACAAGAAAAGGGTCCTTTCCTCCAATTCCATACGCGGTTGGTAAAAGACCAAGGACAGTAGTAACGGTTGTTAACATCACTGCACGTAAGCGGATACTTCCTGCTTCCACTAACAATTCAAAGGTGGATTTGGATGGGTCTTCAATGCGTAATTGGTTTGCACAATCCACAAGTACAATGGAGTCATTTACGACCACCCCCGCAAGTCCAATGATCCCAAGGAAGGCCAAAAAGGAAAATGGTTGCCCATGAAGTAAAAAGGCAAAAATCACACCAATGACAGCAAATGGAATGGCACTCATCACAATGAGAGGTTGGGCTAAGGACCGGAAGAGGGAGGCAAGGATCATATAAATGATGAGTAGTCCCACAAGGAAAGCTCGCCCAAGGGATGCCATTGATTCTTCTGTGTCTTTATTTTCCCCAGAAAAACGGACCGAATAACCGGGATATTTGGCTATAATTCCTTCTGTGAGTTGTTTTGCTTCCAAATTCACTTGTCTCGATGTGGAAACCGTTTCATCAATATTCGAAGTAACGGTTAAAAGTCTTTTTCCATCCAAATGGTTGATTGATGCACGGCCTGGATTCCGATCATAACTTGTCAATCGTGAAACGGGAATTAGGTTTCCTGTAAGGTTATTTACATATACTTTATTCAAATGTGTAAGAGATGACCTGTATTCCTCAGGGAATCGAACACGTACATCCACTTCTTCATCCGCACGTTTGATTTTGGTGGAAACAGTCCCTTGTAAAGCAGTGTTGATCGCAAGGGAAACTGACTGAACACTCACACCTGCAAACGATGCTAGTGATTCGTCAACGGAGACACGAATTTCGTCTTTTCCTTCGTTAAAGTCATCTCCGATATCAGTAACACCTTTGATTTTTGCTAAAGCGGCTTTGTATTCGGCACCAATTTTAAGTAAGGTGGCAAAGTCGTCTCCTTTGATTTCAATTGCTACTGGTTTTCCAACGGGTGGTCCACCTGCTAATTTTTCAAATTCCAAGTTAACCAGTTTGCCTTTTAAGGGTAAAAATTCACTCGGAATGGCATCAATTTGAACTTTATCCTCTTGTTTTTTGTCTACATTTTCTTTTGCTAATTTTTCTTCGAGTAAAGCAAGAGCCTTTTCATTTAATAGATACTTTGTGTTTTCTCTAACAACTTCGATGATTTTTTCTGTTGAACGATCCCTGTTGTCATCTGGTGTTAGATACACCATAACTTGAGCATAGTTTTTTCCACGTTTTGTAAATGGGTCATTCGGGTCTTTTTGGATGATTCCCACTCTGGATATAAAGTTTTCAACTTCACCTTCCGGAAGTTTGGCGATACTATGTTCAATCGCTCGAATGAAACGATCGGTTTCTTCAAGTTTTAACCCTGTTTCCGCTGTGACTCTCACTTGGAATGTTTCAATGGCACCTGGGAAAAGTTTGAATTTCCCGAATTTGGTTTGGATCGCTAATGAAAAAACAAATAATCCAAGTAATAAACCTACCATTTTCCAACGATTACTCAAAGCAAAACGTAAGAGGGGAAGGTAGGTGTTTTCTTTAAATTTGATGAACCAGTGTGATTCTTCTTTTACTTCACCTTTCATATCACTTGCCTTACTCACGTCATATAAGTGAGACGGTAACATAAAAAAAGCTTCAAACAACGAACTACACAAAGAAAGGATGACCACAAGGGGGATGGAATGGATGAATTTTCCGAAGATCCCTGTCATAAATAACATCGGTCCAAAAGCTGCGATGGTTGTTGTTACCGTAGCAGTTACTGGCGCCAATACTTCACTGGTCCCACGCATGGCCGCTTCAAATGGTTCTTCTCCCATTTCTAAATGGCGGTATACGTTTTCACAAATGATAATGGCATCATCGACCAAAATTCCCACTACAATGATGAGTCCCATCATCGAAATGAGATTTAAAGTAAGTCCCATATAATTCATGGCAACAAAGGTCATAGCAATGGAGATGGGAATTCCAAGTGCTGTCATCAGTGCCATTCTCCATCCAAGGAATACAAATAAGGATGCTGTTACCAAAAATAAACCAGATACAGCATTTGAAGTTAATACTCCAAGTCTCCTTCTGATGTATTTTGATAAGTCGTTTACAAACGCGTGTTTGATGGCTCCATTTGACGAGTTAATAAACGATTCGACTACTTTTTTAGAATCATCTACAACAGTTATGGCATCTGCTTTTTCACGTTTGATGACAGTAAGTGCAATGGCAATGTTACCATTTGATTTATCTAGATACTCTGAATCTTCAAACCCTTCTGTGACTCGCGCTACGTCTAGAATCCGAACGGATCTACCAGCATCATTGGTTCTGATAAAGACGTTTTCGATTTCCTCAGCAGTATCAAACTCACCAACAGTTCGTACAATGATTTCTCTTGTTTTTTCGTTAATGTTTCCGCCTGGAAAGTTAATGTTTCTTTGGCGAAGGGCACTGATGACTTGTGTGGAAGAGAGAGAGAATGCTCTCAATTTATCAGGATCTAAGTCCACTTTCATCTCTCGTTCACGCCAACCTCGTTTGGTGATCCTTGCAACAGAAGGTAGGTCTTTTAGTTTTTCTTCTAAAATTTTTGCTTGGTCTCTGAGTTCTTTTGCACTCAGGATTGGTTTTCCGTCTTTTAGTGTCGATGAGAGATGGATTTCAATCACAGGTTGTCTTGCTGTTGTAATCTCTGTGACAATGGGATCTTCTACTTCGGTTGGTAAATCTTGGATCCTATCAATTGCTGATTTTAAATCATCTACCACTTTCTGAGTGTTTTTTGTATTCGGATCAATTGTAATGATGATCCCAGAACGATTTTCTAACGAAGCAGAACGAAATTCTTTGATTCCATCTACTTCTTTAATCGCATCTTCTAATGGTTTGGTGACAAGTTTTTCCACATCAGCAGGAGCTGCACCAGGATAAAGAGTGGTTACACTCACAATATCGAAATTGATATTGGGAAATGCTTCTCTGTTCATCGTAGCAGCAGTGAATCCACCAACTAATATGATTAAAAAAGTTAATAGGTTTACGAATAAACTTTTGGAAAGAAAATACTGTACTATGGATGAACCCATGGAATCTCCTATAAGAGTGAACCTATAAAAATCAAAATGAAATTTATTTTAATCTAACAATTTACCTGCGGTATCAATGTCTTCGTTATAACCAAACAGTTTTGTGCTTTTTAATCGATCTACATACAATACGCCGAATAAATGATCACATTCATGTTGTAATACGATAGCTCTATACCCTTCAATGATTTCGTCGTGTTCTTCGAAATTTTCATCACGCCATTTCATTCGGATTTTGTTAGGTCGTTCTACATACCCACGCATTCCAGGAACCGATAAACATCCTTCCCAAAATCCATCCCCTGGAGGAGCAAGCGGGGTGATCTCTGGATTTAGGATAATTTGGTTTGGGACTTCAGGGGTTCCTGGGTATCGTTCGTTGTCATCTTCTTGCCCTACGACCACTAATTTTTTTAAAACTCCAATTTGTGGGGCAGCAAGTCCCACTCCATCCGCATGGCGCATGGTTTCAAACATATCGCGTATCAATTTTTTGAAATCCTTGGTTTGGATTTCGGATTCGGTCACATCTTCACTTGTTTGCCTAAGGAGCGGATTACCAATTTTAAGAATTTTACGTACTGCCATAATCTAATATGGAATAGATTGAAAAAGGTCACTGAATGATCAAGTGAACTCCTAATCGATTGAAAAAGAATTTGACAGTCTGGGGTTAAAACGCTGAAATCTCGTGAGGGATTTTGGAGACGAGGGGAATCGAACCCCCGACCTTTTGAATGCCATTCAAACGCTCTCCCAACTGAGCTACGTCCCCTTGTGCTTTTCCAAGGTGCGAGACCGCGTTTGTCTGTCAACAGAATCCCAAAATGGCTAAGGAACCAAAGACTTTATGGGACAAGATACGGTAGAAGAACTCACTAAAAAATTGAAAATCCAATCGGATATCATTAAAGGTTATGAAAAAGTTCTTAGGCTCAATGAACAAGAATTAGCAAACGCAGACGAGATCATTCGTATGTACGAACAAATCATCGATTACTCACGAGTAGAATTAAGAGAAGCCAAAGAAACTGTCCAAGCAAGTACAATGGTATCTAATTTGAGTCGTGATGAACTTATGTCCGCATTTGATAAAATCAAATCTCTCGAAGATGCAAACCGTAAACTCAGAGAAGAATCTTTAAAGTTTAGCAAAGATTAGAACATTGAAACCTCATTCCCTTCCGCCGATTATCTTAAAAAACGAAGATGGCGGATTTTATCTTTCTTCCTCAAACGAACTAGATGATTTATACCATTTTATCTTAGGACAAGCGAAACGATTTGTTTCTGCAAAATCAGCGGCATTATACCTTCGCAATGGAAAAGGGAATTTAAGTAAAATTGGGTTAGTCGCAGACAAAACAAATGCCGGACACATCGCCAAACATGTGTTTAAGTCTAAAAAAAGCATTCTTGTTAAAAAAGGTACTCAGTTAAATACGAATGATGCGCCTGTTTCGGAATCATATATAGCTTGTTATTTGGGAGATGAAATAGGGGACATGTCCCTTGGTGTTTTGGTTTTGGAAGGAATTAAACATTTCCAAAATTTTTCAGAACAAGATTTAGATCTTATCAATTATTTTAGTGCCAACTTAAACGCTTTATTTAAAGACACTGTTTTTTCTGATGTTGAGCCTCAGTTTTTTAACTCACTGACAACTTCTGTTCTCCTTCTGATTGATAACGCAAATATTCATAACAATAATAATCGTCTCCAATACTTTTTGGAGGAAATCATTCGTGTGGCGGTTCTCATCAATACAAGTGTTGATTTGGAACATGTACTTGTAATGGTAATGGAATCTGCAAAATCTGTGTTTCGGACAGAAGCGAGTTCCTTACTTTTGTTAGATGATAAAAAAGAGTATTTGGTTTTTCATACGGTAACTGGTGAAAAAAGAGAAGAGGTTTCGAAAATCAAAGTACCTGTGGGGCAGGGAATTGCAGGCACTGTAGCGGTGACCAAACAGCCGATGATCATCAATGATGCACAAAATGATGACAGGGTCTTTCGGGATGTGGACAAAGCATCCAATTTTGTGACCCGTAATATATTGGCAAGTCCTCTCATTGTGGGAGACGAAGTGATTGGTGTGATTGAGGCAATTAACACCATTGATCGGAACAATTTTAGCCAAGATGATATTGATACATTTTTATCTTTTTCCAGTGCGTGTGCAGTTGCGATACAAAAAACAAGGTTATTAGATAACCTAAATGTCACAAACTTAGAACTCAAACAAAAGTTAAGTACTCTTGAATCTATCTTTGATTTGGGACAAGCGGTTCTTGAATCGCATGATGAATTGGGTCTTATGTCAAAAACCCTTAGCATTCTCACCAAAGAATTGTCATGTGAAGATGCGGGAATGGTTATCATTGAGGAAAAAAACAAAAATAGAATCCAAGTGTATGCAAGGCAGTTGGGGATCGTAAGGGAATCCTTTTTCCCCATGTTTGAAAGTCGTTTGTTCTTAAGCCTTATGGAATCTGGGAATCCTAGAATGGCAGTCGTCACTCCCCAATTGGAAGAATCTTTTTTGGAATTGGAGTTTTATACACTTAGGAAAAATTTTCTCATTTTGCCCATTTCTCCTAGGGGAGGGAATTTACGCGCGGCGCTGTATGTTAGTGGGAAACATTCCGCACATTCCTTTAATGAAACAGACCTTCGGATGTTAAAAACATTATCCTCGCCGTTAGCCAAAGCTTACGAAAATTTACGCCTTAACCAAGAAATCATTACCAAAAAATCGATCGAAAAAGAAATCGAAATCACAAGAAAAATCCAAAACAATATTTTACCCAATGCTCTTATCCAATCCCCATTATTTGATTTGGGTGTAAAGTCAGTTGCCGCCAAAGAGGTGTCAGGTGACTTTTATGATTTCCATGCTTTTGGGGATGAACAGTTTTCCTTTCTTGTGGCCGATGTGTCTGGGAAAAGTTTACCTGCTGCTATTTTTATGGCTATGTCCAGTTCGATTATCCGAACACTTTCCAGAACTACGGATATGTCTCCCTCCGAATTACTCTATCGGGCCAATCAATTGATTTATGAAGATTCGCAGTCGGGGATGTTTGTTACCTTATTCCTAGTCAATTACCAAAGAAAAACCCGAACCCTAAAATTTGCATCCGCAGGTCATAACGATCAAATATGGATCCGAAAGGATGGAAGTTTTGAACTCCTAAAAGGAAAAGGGGCACCTCTGGGTGTGGTCCCTCATACCAATTACCATGGTGGTGAGATCCAATTAGAACCAGGTGATATTTTGGTCTTTTATACAGATGGAGCCATTGAGGAAAAAAGTCCTGATGGGGAAGAATATGGTCTCGACCGCTTCATTGATTATATCATTCAACGAAGAGAGGAATCATCTCAAACGATTATCGAATCCGTTTATGATGACATTCGGTCTTTTTCAAAGGCGGAAGAACAATACGATGACTTTACCGTTATGATTTTGAAGTTTGCGGAGGTGGAAAGTTTTGAAATGGTAAAAACCTTTGATGCACACCCGAATGAAATCCCAAAACTACGTGATTTTATTTCCGAACATTTAGAGAAGAAAATCACAAAACCTTTTGCCTTTGATGACATCTTAATATCTTTGGATGAAGCAGCTACCAATATTGTGATGCATAGTTACAAAGATACGAATCTGCAGAATCCAAAGTTTGAATGTAAATTTGAACTCATTGGAGATAAGTTAAAAATTGTTCTCGTAGACGAAGGGAAACCTTTCGACAGGAAAAAAGTTCCTAAACCTTCCGTGGAAGCCAATTTGAAAGGTGAACGAAAGGGAGGGTTCGGTGTTTATCTCATGGAAACCCTTATGGACAAAGTATCGTATGAATACAATGGGAAACAAAACATAACCTATTTGGAGAAAACAATCGTATGAACGAAGATAAAATTGGAATCCGTTCGGAAGAATTGGGAAACAAGATGGTTGTACACGTCCAAGGCAATTTGGATGTTCACAACACACACAAAATTGAAAAAGATTTACTCACTCTCGTTAGTTCTTCGGGAAAGTCTGTGATTTTTAATTTGAGTGAAGTGCCTTTTATTTCTTCTGCCGGACTTCGCCTCCTTGTCACAACCCTTAGGCATTGCCAAGAACAGAAAATCAGCATTTCCATCTGTGGTTTACAACCAGCAGTTGAGAAAGTCTTTGATATCATCGGGATGCAGCAGTTATTCACAATTTATCCTGATTTAGAAGCAGCTTTAAAGTAAAAATCACTTTTCTAAGTGATCCTAAACAAAACATTGGAAAAAAACTTATGGAAACCATGCAGTATTCCCTAAACAACCCGTTCAAAGAATCCAAGGCTCCGGAGACCAAAACCGGAATTTATGATGATGCACTCAAACTTGGAAAAGAATTAATCGAAAAACCATTTCTTGGTGGTGGTGAAGACAGAATTCGTGTCCAACACTCCAAAAGTAGGATGACGGTTTGGGAACGAATTAAAGTTCTCACAGACGAAGAACCAAATATCACCTACCAAAACTGGGGTCCCAATTTAGATGGAGCTTCCATTGTTACGGGGATTCTAAACATCAAAGGTCGCGACGTTGCGGTCTACGGTCATGATTTTACCCTTCGTGCTGGATCCATGGATGCGACGAACGGAAGTAAACTCGCGCGACTCATCCAAATGGCTGGAACTCATGGAATTCCACTCATCGGGATGAACGACTCTGCAGGTGCGTATGTGCCAGCGGGTGTGGGTGGTCTAGACGGTTATTCGGAAGCCTTCACTGCCTTACGTAAAATCAGTGGTGTTGTTCCTTCTGTGATGCTGATGTTTGGGTTTAACGCTGGTGGTGGTGCTTACCTCCCACGCCAAGGATCCTTTATGATCCAATGTGATGGTACTTTTTTTGGTCTGACTGGACCTGGAGTTGTAAAGTCAGTCCTTGGAGAAGATATCTCTGCGGAAGACTTAGGTGGACCCAAAGTACACGGACAATCTGGTGTGGTTGACCTTGTCACAGGTGATGAGTTGGGATCTCTTCGCACAGCAATCCGTCTTCTTTCTTATTTACCAGACAATAACCATAGTTTTGCGCCTTTTTACCCAACCTCAGACCCTGTTGACAGATTTATTTACGAAGAAGACATTCTGTTCCGAAAAACCTTCAATTCCCCTACAGGAATGAACACTCCATTTGACATCACACTCTATTTACAACAGATTTGTGACCACGGTGAGTTCTTTGAACTACAACCACAAAGAGCAAGAAACATTGTCACTGCCTTTGGTCGAATTGGTGGTCATGTTGTTGGTTTTCTTGCCAATAATTCTGCTGTGTCTTCTGGTCAGATTGACATTGGAGCGTCTCGTAAAGGGACTCGTTTTGTTCGATTCTGTAACTTGTACAATATCCCAATGGTGTTTGTAGAAGATACGACTGGATTTTTACCAGGTCGTGACCAAGAACATAATGGAATTGTACTCGAAGGAAGAAAACTCCTCGATTCCATCATTGACCTTCGTACACCAAGACTGACTCTCATCATCCGGAATGCGTTTGGTGGTGCTTATGCTACATTTAACTCCTATTTTACGGGAGCATCGATGGTATTTGCTCTTCCGACTGCAAGGATTGCCGTTATGGGACCTGCTGGAAAAGAGTATGTCTATAAAGATGAAATCACTGGGGTTCAAAAAGAATACCTTGCCAACATCAAAAAAGGAATGAGTGAAAAAGAAGCGATTTCCATTCGAGATGGAAAACTCTTTGAAATTGGCCAACGATACGAAAAAGAGCTGATGAATCCAAAAGAAGCTCTTTCTCTTGGTTCTGTTTCTTCCATCATCCTACCAGGTTACACTCGTAATGTTTTATCCAAAAACTTAAGTTTCCTGATGTCGAAATACAAACCGGCGGAAATGTCCGGACCTCAAAGGGAGTTTGAATAATTTCCATGTTAGATAAGAATTTAAAACGCATTCAGTTCCAAGAATCAGAATCCGCATGGATTCGTTCCTTCAGTGTGGAATCGATCAAGTGCCTCATCGTTTGCCGTGGTCCAGTTCGTAAGGAAACCATGGATGTATTTGATGCTATTGGTGTGAAAGAATATGGAATTTTACTTTCTGAAAAAGATTCCATTGTCTACCCAAAGGCACTGGCTCCAGAACTTCGTAACTTCCGTTTCCCAGAAAACATCCACCGAGTTCCGGATTATATGGGAGCAGGCAAGGAAGAAAAAGAACAAAGAATTCACCAAATCATTGGAATCGCCAAAGACAATGGATACACTCATATCTTTGCAGGTTACGGATTTATGGCTGAAGATGCTGAGTTCATCGAAGCCATTGAAAAAGCAGGCATCATTTTTATGGGACCAAGTTCCCATGTCGCAAAAGGTGCGGGTGCTAAAGACGAAGCAAAAAAACTGGCACGTAGTCTCAATGTTTCTGTTACCCCTGGTGTGGATAATATCACAGCACTTGCTTTACTTCGTAAAACTGGGAATTCCAAGGACGGCCTTCTAAAGGTAGCCAAAGAAAATAACTTAAACTTCTCCTTTGATGAAAAAAAATCGTTAGAAGACAATGCGGAAAATTTACTCCAATTGTCTTACGAAAAAACGATCGACATCACTTCCATTCCTGACCTTCAAAAAGAATCAGAAATCCTTTGTGAAGATATTTGGAAAAAGTATCCAGGCAAACGAATTCGCTTCAAATACATTGGTGGTGGTGGTGGTAAAGGCCAACGTGTGATTTCTTCCAAAGGAGAAATCGAATCTGCTGTGATGGAAATCTTAGCAGAGTCCAAAGTGACTGCCGTTGGATCCAACAGAAACTTCCTCATTGAGTTAAATATCGAAAACACTCGTCACAATGAAATCCAGCTTATCGGTAACGGTGAATGGTCCTTGTCTCTTGGGGGACGTGATTGTTCCCTTCAGATGCACGAACAAAAACTCTTAGAGATTTCACAAACTGTGGAACTTTTACAAAAAGAAGCTGACCTAGTTCGTTCTTCGAATGCAAAAAAAGCAGCTATCTTAGATAAAGATGTGCAAACGCTGAAAGACATGGAACACCAAGCAGAAGTGTTTGGGAAGGCAATTCGCCTTAACTCCGTATCAACATTTGAGTGTATCGTAGAAGGGAATAGTTTTTTCTTTATGGAAGTAAACACTCGGATCCAGGTAGAACACCGTGTGACCGAGATGGTTTACAAGATGAAGTTTACCAATCCTAACGATCCAAATGACTTCTTCTACATAGATTCTCTAGTGGAAGCGATGGCAGTTCTTTCCATCCACGGACCACGTGTTCCAAAACCAGAACGTATCGTGCGAAATGTTTCTGGGGCAGAAGTTCGTATCAATGCCACTAACCGTGCCTTACAACCACACGCAGGTGGAATCATCCAAAACTGGTCAAACCCACTTCCAGAAGAGATTCGAGATGACCAAGGGATTTGTACAAGAAACCCAGACACGGGAGCATTTGTGCATTACAACTTGGCTGGTGCTTACGATTCCAATGTGGCCCTCATCGTTTCTTATGGCAATAGCCGTTCTGAAAACTTAGAAGTGTTAGGGAACATTCTTCGAAAAACAGAACTTAGAGGCCAAAACCTTGAAACCAACTTACTTGTCCACTATGGTCTCATCCAATGGATTTTAGGTAAGGATGCGATGTTCAAACCTTCCACTGCGTTTATGATATCGTATCTAGCAGGGATTGGTGCTTTACAATCCATTATCAATGATTTGGATTTGGAATACCTTTGGTCGGAAAAAACCAAGGCAGCAGATGCTGATCTAAAGAAAGTCCTTGGGAAAAAAATGACCCTTGTGATCCGACCTATGGAAAGACTGCTTGCCAATCCACATTTACTAGGTGGATTTTTAGGATACTTTGATGGTAAACTATGGTCACGAACAGGAAACCAAGTTTCTTTCAACGAAAACCCAATCCAATTCTTAGATTCTTTGTATTACTACTTAAATCTAGATGCGACGGAACAAAAAGCAAGTTCAGAAAAGATTTGGGATCACGACGAAAACTTACTCATCGAAGCAAAAGAGTTTTATTCTGAATTTTCTAAACGCACCGGTCTTAAAAGTTGGAAAGAAATCGTCGATGTGTTTGCGAAAGGGAAAAACCCATCCAAAGAAATTTCAGATGAACTTTGGGAAAAAGTAAAAGCAAGTCATAACGGATTCCAAGCGGGACTCGAAACTTTGTTATTACTTCCCAAAATCGGATTGAAATCGAATTTTTTTGGTTTAGATGTGAATGCGGATTTGGATGGAGTTGTTCCAGATGAATTCAAAAACAAAGACACACGCGATGCGTTCATCAAAACACTAAACCCTCCACCAAAAATGTCAGGTGATGAAATTGTTGCTCCGATGGGAGGAATGTTCTATTCCAAAGAAGCTCCCAACCTTCCACCTCTCATCAATGAAGGAGACCATTTCCAAGCAGGACAACCACTCTTTATCATTGAAGTGATGAAGATGTTTAACAAAATCCTGGCACCAGTGAGTGGGACAATCGTGAAAAATTTGATGGTGGATTCCGATGGAAAGATTGTGACAAAAGCACAACCTATCTTCAAAATCAAACCAGACGAAATTTTGAAGGAAGAATCTCCCGAAGAAATTCGAGCAAGAAAAGTAAAGGTAACAAAGGAATTGGGGCTCGGTTGATTTAACCGAAGCCTACAATGGATTTGTGAATTTCACCGAGAGGGAGGATGTGGTCTACACATCCTCTTTTGATTGCCTCTTTAGGCATTCCAAACACCACAGATGTCTCTTCATTCTGGGCAATTGTTTCTGCTCCAGCCTCTTTCATTTCAACAAGACCTGATGCCCCGTCGTCACCCATTCCCGTCATGATGATACCTCTGGCATTTTTCCCAGCTGACTTGGCCACGGAACGAAATAAAACATCTACAGATGGTTTGTGTCGGTTGACAAGAGGTCCATCCACAACTTCTACAAAGTATTGAGCTCCAGAACGTTTGAGTGTCATATGTTTGTTCCCAGGAGCAATGAGGGCAAGTCCTTTGACAACCCGATCACCATGTTTTGCTTCTCTCACAACAATTTCACATATGGAATCCAATCGTTTGGCAAAAGCCTCTGTAAATTTTTCTGGCATATGTTGCACAATGACAATTCCAGGAGTTTTATCTTTTGGCAATTTGGTTAACACGTGTTCCAGGGCAATGGTGCCACCTGTTGACGTGCCGATTGCGACTATTTTTTCTGTGGCTTGTAAAGATGAGAGTTCTTGTTTTTTATCCAATTGGATTTTAAATTCATTCGAATGACTTGGTTTAGGTAAATGTTTGATGGTGGCAGAGGCAGCTGCAATCACCGCATCCGTGAGGGCAATTGTGCTTTCATTTAAAAAGTCTTTTAGTCCAATTTTTGGTTTGGTGATGATATCACAAGCACCTAGGTTCATTGCAAGGATAGCCGTTTCTGAACCTTCTGTTGTTAAGGTAGAGCAGATGACAACCGGTGTTGGCCTCTCTGTCATGATTTTTTTGAGAAATGACAAACCATCCATTCTAGGCATCTCAATATCGAGAACAATTACGTCAGGCCAATCATTATTCATTTTGTCCAAGGCAAAAATAGGGTCAGAGGCACTTCCTAAAAATTGGAAATTTGAATCTGTTTTAAAAATTTCGGTTAACACTTGTCTTACGACAGCAGAGTCATCGATGACAAAAACTTTAATTTTATTCATAACTTAATGTTTTTCTACCCAAACTTCACCATCCCAAATCGAAAAATAAATTTTTCTCGATTGGTTTCCACCAGTATCTTCTGAAATAACTTTAATTTGATTTTCTAATAGAATTTTTTTTGCAAATTCTGTATTTTTGGTACCGATTAGAGTTGTTGTATCATTTCGAAAAATTTCCCTTTCCTCGCCGAGAAACATATTCGAACCACCAAATATCTTAGCTGAATATTGATTGGGTTTTGTGTGTTTTTTTTTGATCTCAGATATAAAATACTGAAATGCATCGATTCCGTATTTGTATGTTTTTTCCAATTTGATGTCAGCAGGGTAGGGAAGTAAAAAATGGCACATACCTCCGATATAAAGGGTTGGATGCCATAATACGATGGAAACACAGGAACCAAGAAGTGTACGTACCCGATAGTTACTATCACCGAAGAAAATTTCTCCAGGATTTAGAAACCGGTCTATCACTTCAACAGGAGGTTCCATTTAACTCACTTGTGATGATGTTTCTTGGATGGTTTGGATTTCTGTTAAATCGAGGATTTGGTTGATTTTCAAAATAATGACAAATTGATTTTCTAATTTCCCAATCCCCTGTATAAAATCCAAACGAATTTTGGATCCAAAACTGGGTGCATCTTCGATTTGGTTTTCGGGAATGTCTACTACCTCATTGACCGCATCAACCAGGAGACCCACATCAATTGTTTCTTTTTCCAATTTGATCTCAGTGATGATGATACAGGTTTTGCGATTGGTTTCCGTTTTCTTTTTATAAAACCGCATGTTTAAATCAATCACGGGAACTACATTTCCTCGTAAATTGATCACTCCTGGAATGTATTCTGGCATCATGGGAACATGAGTCACTGAATCAAATTCGATGATTTCTTTTATGTATAAAATCCCTAATCCAAATAATTCATTGGAGAGTAAAAAGGTTAGGTATTGAATTTCCTGCATTTTGTTTCCCTCCCTTAATATTTTTGGAATTTATCATGATCATTGGAATGGTCTATTTTTGTATTTCCACTTTCTTTTTTCCCTGTGGGTTGTTTTGAGAGAGAAAGTCTACTCGATTTGTTTTCCACTTGGTTTGTTACAGTTGATAACTTTCCTAATTTGAAAAAACTAATCGAAGACATGAGCCTTTCCGACTGCGCTTGTAATTCTTCTGCAATTGCTGCTAGTTCTTCCGATGCACTTGCAGATTGTTGTGATACTTGGTCGAGTTGGCCCATGGCTTTGTTCACTTCATTGACGCCAGATGATTGTTCTTGGCTCGCTGCAGTGATTTCTTGCACTAGGTCTGCCGTTTTATTGATCGCGGGCACAATCTCTTCAATTAACTTACCTGCTGATTCTGCAATTTGAACGGAACTTCCCGCAAGGGTTCCAATTTCATTTGCTGATTTTTGGGAACGTTCTGCGAGTTTTCTCACCTCGGAGGCGACAACAGCGAAACCTTTTCCATGTTCTCCAGCCCTTGCTGCTTCGATCGCGGCATTTAATGCAAGTAAGTTGGTTTGGTAAGCAATGTCTTCAATGATGGAAATTTTATCTGCAATTTCTTTCATTGCTTTCACAGTGTTTTTGACTGCTTCACCACCTTGTTTTGCATCTTTTGCAGATTTTGTTGCAATGGTATCGGTTTGTTTTGCATTTTCTGCATTTTGGTCAATGGATGCACCCATCTCTTCAAGAGATGCAGATGTTTCTTCGACTGAGGCTGCTTGTTCACTTGCACCTTGTGATAACGTACTTGCTGTGGATGCAACTTCATCTGCGGCAGAAACAAGGGCATCTGTGTTTGTTCTTACATCATTAATGATCTCAACCAGTTTTTTGGCTGTATTATTGAAGGAGTCTCTTAGTTTTGCAAATCCACCCTCATAATGGCTTGTGATCAGCTGTGTTAAATCTCCATTTTCAAGAGCGGCAAGTCCAACCACTAAATCATCCACGATCCTTGCTGTTTCGATTGCCAATTTTTTTTGATCCGTGATGTCGGTTGCAAATTTAATGACTTTGTATGGTTTACCGTTCAAATCCAAAATAGGGTTGTAAGTTGCTTGTAACCAAACTTCTTTTCCACCTTTCCCAATTCGTTTGTATTCGGCTGTTTGGAATTCACCACGTGCTAAAGATGCCCAAAATTGTTTGTATTCTTCCGAATTCACATAACTTGGTTCCACAAACATACGATGGTGTTTTCCTTCGATTTCTGATAAGGAATAACCCATTGTATTCAAAAAGATTTCGTTTGCAGTTAAAATGGTTCCATCCACTAAAAATTCAATGGTAGCTTGTGCACGATTGATAGCTTCAATTTGGCTTGTAAATTCTTGGGTGCGTTTTTTATTTTCAGTGATATCAGTTGCAAACTTAATTACCTTTGTGGCCACTCCATTCGCATCGAGGATTGGAGTGTAAGTTGCTTGTAACCAAACTTCTTTTCCATTTTTGCCAATCCGTTTGTATTCAGCGGTTTGGAATTCCCCACGGTTTAAGGCAGCCCAAAATTGTTTATAGGCATCAGAAGAATACTCCTTTGATTCCACAAACATTCGATGGTGTTGGCCTTTAATTTCAGGTAAATTGTACCCCATTAAGTTTAAAAAGTTTTCATTGGCAGTGATGATGGTTCCATCCATTTGGAATTCGATAGTCGCTTGAGACCTGTCTACCGCTCTAGATTGTGCATTTGTTTCTGTTACGTCTGCCCATTCAACAACACTGCCTAATCTTTCTCCTGTTTCCGTAAGAATGGGATTGGCAATTAAATTGAATTCCCGATTTCCTATTTTGATGTTTGTCCGATGTTCAGAAGTGAAGGTTCCAAGTAACCTTCTTTGGTGGCTTGGGTCCTTATGGTATCCATCTATGTTACTTCCCATAAGATTTTTAAGTGAAAAGTTTCGGATTTGTTTTTGGATGTCTGCTTCCGAATTAGAGAACATTTTATGAATTGATTTGTTCATATAAACAACATCTAAATTCAAGTCTGCAATCATCACATTTGTAGAAACAGAATCAAGTGCGGTTTTGATTTGGATTGATTCTTTAAAGGGTTTAGAAATTTGTTTGATGAGGAAAAGTAATAAAATGAGAGAAATTACGAGGAATACTATGCTAACAGTTGGGATCGATAAGTCTTGTTTTGATTGGTTCGATAAAGTAACATTCACTTCTTTTAAATTTGATTCGAAAAAGAATTTTTGTAACTCCTGTAAACTATTAGAATAATTTTTCCATTTAGTAGATAAATCTGGATTTAAACTTTCTTTTTGTTTATTGTTGGATTGTGATTCGCGTTGGCTTAAACTAAAACGAACAGATTCTGTATATATGTTTTTGTCATTAATAGTTGTTTGAAGTTTTTTCTTTTCCTCTTCTTTGGTGAAAAGATTGGATACAATCTCATATGATTTGTCTAATTTTTCAATATCGTATTTGATTTTCGCAATCTGTGATTCCTGTGGTTCGGATGACAGCAGTAAATTTGTGACTTCTTCCTGAATTGATAAACTCAGTTGGATTAAATGAGTAATGGAGTCCGACTTTTGGATTTTTTCTTCCGTATTAATACTTGGAGTGTCTTGTTTCGAGAATAATCCATATTGATACATATTGATCCAGATGGTAAACAAAACTCCGATTAAAAAATACCCGACTAACTTTGTGTTTGTGCTAATTGACTTCATATTAACCTCTGTGACTATAAAATTTCTGATTTTCTACTGTGATTGTTCTTTCGAATAGGGAAGGAACATCTATGATGAGTGCAACATTTCCATCGCCAAGGATACTTGATCCACTGACACCTTTTACATGGCGAAAAACAGATCCCATCGGTTTAATCACTGTTTGGTATTCGCCTAATAATTTTTCGACAACGATGCCTGCTTTTTTATCTCCGTTTCGAACGATTACGATATTTTCCCTTGGTTGTTCTGAATCAACATCACATGGATAATAGTCTCTCAGTCGAAGGAAGGGAATTAAATTACCTCGTAAGGCAAAAAATTGATTTGAATCTGTTTTGTGGTCATCTGAAAAGTGTAAACACTCCAAAACCATTTCCATCGGAATGATAAAATGACTTTTACCCACTGCTACCAAAAATCCTTCAATGATGGCAAGAGTAAGAGGTAACCTCAAAATAAATCTGCTACCTTGGTTTGGGATTGATTTAATAGAAATGGATCCGCGTAATGATTCTATATTTTTATAAACTACATCAAGACCAACACCTCGGCCTGATACATTGGTGATTTGAGATGCAGTTGAAAATCCTGGGTGGAATAGGAGTTTGTATACTTCTTCATCAGAGTCTGGCATTTCACCAAAAACAATGCCTTTTTCAATGCCTTTATTCCAAACTTTTTCTTTAGAGATTCCGTTTCCATCATCTGAAACTTCTATGATCACATTTCCTGCTTCATGATAGGCAGTGAGTTTAACAGTTCCTTGGTGATCCTTCTCATTCTTTTTTCGTTCCTCTGGTAACTCTAATCCATGATCACATGCATTGCGTACCAAATGGGTGAGGGGATCACTTAATTTTTCTACGATATTACGATCAAGTTCTGTTTCGTCTCCTTCTGTTATGAGACGAATGTCTTTTTTCAGTTCTTTTCCTAAGTCACGTACGATTCGAGAATACTTTTGAAAACTTTCTCCAATGGGAACCATTCTGAGTTTTAAGGAAATTTCCCTGACTTCGTTTAGTAATCTCATCACAATGAGAGAGGATTCTTGCAAATTCGAATCGTCTGAGTCACCAATGAGTTGGTTCATATTGGCACAAGACACCACTAGTTCTCCAACTCGATTGATTAAATTATCAATTCGTTTTGAATCTACTTTGATCGTGGAAGATTTGTGAGAATCTTTGATTTGGTCTGCATTTTGATTCTTTGCGATTGATTCCGATTCCTCTTTCTGATTTGTTTGGGATACCAGTGAAGAGAGAGAAGGGATACCTGTTTTTCTTGATTTGATCTCTTCAAGATAGGTTAGGAAAAGATTGTCGTCGAGGATTTGGATTTCTTTCCAAACATTGCCTAAATAAATTTCTTCTTCTGGGAGTTGGTTTGATAAATCTACCAAATCCTCAACGGAAAACCCAGGAGGGTAAATGTGCAAAAAACAATCTGCTTCAATGAAGTTAAAAACATTTTGAACTGTTTCCAAATTTTCTTTTGAACTAAAATTGATTTCAAATCCTAAATAACAATTTTCAGGATCAAATTCGATCGGATCAGGTAAAAATTGATCAATGGTTTTCAGGGAGAGGATGGTACCAATCTTTTTTAAGTATCCAATAAACGAAATGGGATCAAGACCTTGGGAAAATACATTTTGATTGGGTCTGAAGGAAATCAGGTAACTTGTCGTTTCTGTTATTTTTTTTCCTACACCAGGATTTGTTCCGCTTTTCTTGAGTTCATTTGTATTGGATTCTTCCTGATTCCCTATTTGGTTTTCCTTGTTTTCTCGATTCGTTTCGGGTGCTCCTGACGACGACTGAAGGAAGGGTTTCATCTCATCCAAAATAGATTGGCCAAACGTTATTTTTTCATTTTTGATTTTACCCTTTGTTTCTTCTGAAACTAAAAAGGATAAATGGTCTTTTGCTTTGAGTAATAATTCCGTGAGGATTGGTTGGAATGGAATGAGATGGGAACGAAGTTCATCCAATAAATTTTCCACAACATGTGTAAACGAAACAGTGGTTTCATACCCAAACATACCCGCAGTTCCTTTGATGGTATGCACTGCTCTAAAGATGGCATTGAGGTCTTCATCATTTGGTAATGAAGATTCTGTTCGGAGTAAAATTGATTCCATCTCTCGTAAGAGTTCATCGGATTCAACTAAATAGGCATCTATGACTTCGGATAAGTCCATTAGGATACTTTCCTTGTTCCATAACGAAATTCGACTTCATTTGAATGTTCTTTTTTCACTTTGATACGATCGCCAAAAAATGAAACCAAACCAAGTAAATCCAATACCTTTAACACTGGTAAGGAGTGGTTTGTTAACGACAAAATTTGTTGGTTAGTCTGGCATCGTTTTTTTAAAAACACCAAAAATTGAATGCCTGAAGAATCGATTCTTTCAATTCCATTCAAATGTAAAATGATCTTTTTCCCTTTTTGGGTCTCCCATTGGTTTGTATATATTAACCATTCTTTAATGAAAGGTACAGTCAGGTATCCATGCCATTGGATCTCCATACCTTCTTTCGTATTTTGAATGGTTTGTTTTGGTTCCATAGTTAAGGTAATAATTTTGTAATGGTATCTAACAATTCTTCAGGGGAAAAAGGTTTGGTTAACCATGCCTTTGCACCAGCATCGATACCTTGTTGTTTTTTTTCTGGTTGTGATTCAGTTGTTAACATAATGATGGGGGTGAATTTAAACTTTGCATTTTCTTTTACTTTTTTGATAAAAGAAATCCCATCCATGTTTGGCATATTCATATCAGATACAATTAAATCGACAGGATTTGATTCTAATTGTTTTAGGCCTTCTAGTCCATCCCCAGCTTCAATGAGATCAAAATTGGCATTCTTTAAGTGGACAGAGATGATCTTGCGAAACACTGCTGAGTCATCAATAATTAAGATTTTTCTATTCATTTTGTTTTCCTTTTAAGATTGGATCGGGAGAAAAATTTCTGCGATCACACAAGATGCTTTTGTTTCGGTCGTGTGATCAATTGCATTTCGGATAAAAAACATTCCATTGTGTTTATGTAATAAAAAATCAACCATAGTCAGTCCTAGACCCAGGCTAAATTTTTCTTTGTGGTGGAATGATTCAACGGGTGGATGGATTCTGTAAAATGGTTCTACTAATTTTTTTTCTGAGACTGTGAGTTGTTTTGCATAATCATCTTCGATTAAATTGTTTTTAGCGGATAAACAAAAGTAACCATCAACGAAAGTTACAAAAATATCAAAATTGGACTTGGGTTTGGAATACTTTAATCCATTCGTAAATATTTCATGGATGATGGTTCGTATCGCATCCAAATTGACTTCTAATTTTACTGTTTGTTTTACAACGGGAAGGTTGATTTTGATTTCTTTGGCTTCGGTTTCCTTTTGGAATTCTTTTACAATCTCAGGAAGGATCCGTAACAACTCGTCACTTGTGATTTTAGATAATTGTATATGGGATTGGATCGTTTCCACGGCCATATCTAGGCCTTTCAACATTGTTTTGTTATGTTCTTGGTTTTCAGAAAGTAAATCCCAAAAATCTTTTGGAATGATATAGTTTCCATTTTCAACCGTTTTCATCTTTTCGATTGAATCAATAATGGTTGTCATCGCACCAAGACCAGAACCTTGCATTAAAGTGGTTTTTAAATTCAAAATTGAATTTAGTTCCGAATTCACTTCATTGGTTTTGCGATGAGACTCTTTATAATTGAGCCATTCTAATTGGCTTTTTAATTCTTTAGATTCTTCATCAATGAGAACAGATTCCATCCGTTTTAAGTAGACGTATTCTAATGCTTTTTCCAGACGATCGGCGACAATTTCTACATGGAGAGGTTTGATTAGGTAATCATAAACTCCCATTTTCATGATTTCGATGATTTCTTCTGTTTGGTCGATGGCAGTTTGTACCATAAAAACCGATCTCGGATCGAATTTTCGTTGTTCGGCGATGAATGTTTTCCCATCCATCACGGGCATCATCAAATCCACCAAATAGAGGCTATACGACCTATTTTTTGCCATTTCCAAGGCAATTTTACCGTTTTCAGCCACCTCGTAAGCTACACCAACGCGTTTACAGATCCCTTCTAAGAGAACCTGATTTTCTTTTTTATCTTCAATGATAAGGATAGGTTCTTTCGGCCTACGTTGGTGTTCTGTTTTGGAAACAGAAGTATATGTCGTATAGATTGGTTCCACCATATAGAATATCGGAAATTCTATTCGAGTTTCCGAATCCGTTCAATACCTTTATTTAATATTTTCGGGTATATTGAGTATAAAAGTGGAACCTTCACCTGGAGTTGAATGGAGAGTGATACTCCCTCCTAATTTTTCAGCTAGTCCTTGGGAAATGGAAAGACCAAGTCCTGTTCCTTCGATTTTTCCATCGTCATTGAGTCTTGTGAAACTATGAAAGATCCTTTTTTGGTCTTCTTGTGAAATTCCTGGTCCAAAATCGCGAACAGAAAAATTCACCCCAAAATCGGACCATTCACAATGGAATTCGACATAAGAATGGTCAGCATACTTGATCGCATTCGAAAGTAAATTTAAGAGGATTTGTTGGATTTTTCCGCTATCGGAACGAATCGTTTTCGATTGGATAGGAGGGAAAAAACGGATTTCCATTCCTTTGGCATTTGCCTGTGGTTGGATTAATTCTAAACTTTGTCTGCAGATTTCTTCGGGTTTGAATTCAGAATACAAAATGTTGATTTGACCAGATTCAATTTTCATCAAACTGAGAATTTCATTGATCATCTTTAGAAGTCTCGTTCCACCTGAGTATATGTAATGCAGGTATTCTTTCCCTGTCACATCTCCTTCGGGCAACTGGATCAGTTTCGAAAATCCTATGATGGAATTCAGAGGGGTACGAAGTTCATGGCTGACATGGGCTAAAAATTCTGTTTTTGCTTTGTAGGCACGTTCTAATTCTTCTTTGGTTCTGGATAAATCCAAAGTTCTTTCTAAGATTAAAGATTCCAATGTAGACTTGTAACGATTGAGTTCCGTTAAATCGGAATCTCTTTGTACAAATAATCCCATCCACCGACTCACAGTTTGGTAAATGAGTAAATTTTCATGTTGAATCACAAAATTGGGAACATATTTTTGGAATCCCATAATGCCGAGGAATTTGTTTTCGAATTTTACCGGAATGAATAAAATCGACTCTGCTTTTGATTCTTCAAAATACCATTGTTCTTTTGGTAATGCTTTTTCTTTTTTTAGGTAAATGATCTTTCCATTTTTTAATTTATGGAGCCATCGGTTTATCCCTTCTTTTTTCCAATCTAATGTTTCGAATTTTTTTGGAAGTAACGGGTATTCGGTGGACTTTCGTTCATTCACCCAAATTTCAAATTTTTGTGATTCATCCGTTCCAATATTTTTTAAAAAGAAAATCGAATCCATCTCCGTGAAATATAAAAGTTGGTAAAGGGCTTGGGGTAAACTTTCACGGATGGATGGTTTTTGAATGAGAATTTGGATGGAGGAAGCAACTCCTAGTTCAAACCGAAGCCGCCATGCGATTTCCTCTTCTTGTTTTTGTTTGATTGTGATATCACGTATAAAAAACTTTGTGTATTGGAAATCTTTGGAACCAGATGGATAATCAAAATGCCCAAAGGATGTCTCTAATACTTTTCCATCTGTTTTGTAAACGATTTCCGTATTAAAATCTTTATGTGCGATTTTGTTTTTTAAAAAATTGGGTACGTCAAACTCTTCTTCAAATTGTGCGAAGTTGGAGTTTTTTAATAAAATTGCATAATTCTTTTCTTTTAAATTAATTTGTATAATGGCTGTTCCCCAATCATTTCCCTCCAAAGAGGCTTTAAATAATGACAAGGGATCTTGGATCATATTAAAATTGTTTTAAGAGTTCCTTTGGTAGTTTGAAACTCATTGTATCTTCACGACTTTCTGGGTATAGAGATACTTTTGCATTGGGAAAATGTTTGAGTATTTCTTCTACAATTTCATCAACCAATACTTGTGGGCTTGATGCGCCAGCAGTGATCCCTAAAGTTTTGATTCCCTCTTTGATAATGTAATTTGGATTTACATCTTCTTTTTTCGAAATTTGGAAACTTGATGGTCTAGTTTTTTTGGCCAATTGGCAAAGTCGAACTGAGTTCGATGAGTTTTCAGCACCGATAACTAACATGGCATCGACGGACTCCAACATTTTTTGTACTGCATCTTGCCTTTCCGTTGTCGCATAACAAATATCATCTTTTTGCGGATGTTCCACAAATGGAAAAACTTCTTCAATTTTTTTGACAATATTTTTGGTATCCGCTACCGAAAGTGTGGTTTGCATCAAATAGGTTAGTGGTTTGTCTGAAGTTATTTTTCCTTTTAAACTTTCCACGTCTTCTGGAGATTCCACAAGGAACATCATTGCCTCTCCCATGGTGCCAATGGCTTCGTCATGTCCTCTGTGCCCGATATAAATGATTTGGTGGCTGTCTTTGATGTTTCGTGCTTTTTTATGAACCCTTGTGACAAGTGGACAGGTGGCATCTCCAATTTTCATTTTTCGATCAGTGGCTTCTTTTACCACTTCGGGGGAAACACCGTGGGCGGAGAAAACCACCGTTGCACCATCAGGAACTTCGCTGAGTTCACTAATGAATTGGATTCCTTTTTTTTTCATCTCTTCCACGACTCTTTGGTTGTGGACGATTTCTTTTCTCACATAAAGAGGTTTACCTGAATTTTCTTCAAAAGCCTGTTCCACATAAGAAATCGCATATTTGACACCTGCACAAAAACCTCGTGGGTTTGCTAAATAAACCGTTTCTAACACGAAAAACCTACCTTTTCACTCAAGTCCATTTCCATAGAATTCCTAGGACATATTTTAGAAAAGGGGAAGTTCTGTTTTTATTCAAATTTTATTTCATTTTCCCTATTATCCTCCCTCCCAGAATGACCGATCCTTATCTTGAAAAGGCCAAGGATGGCCTCTTCGAAAATTCATCAATTTCTTGGGTTCAAGGTGAAAACTTTGAGCGGTGAGAGAACGGATTCAAGGAGGAACCCGGATGATTATCAACCACAACGTAAGTGCGATCTTTGCACACAGAACTTTGAAGTCTAACGACGCGAACCTGAGCAAAGATATCGAAAAGTTGTCTTCTGGTATGCGTATTAACAAAGCCGGAGATGACGCATCTGGACTTGCAGTGTCTGAGAAAATGAGAACTCAGATTGCTGGTCTTCGACGTGCAGAACAGAATACTGAAGATGGTATGTCCCTCATTCAAACGGCGGAAGGATATCTTCAAGAAACACACGAAATCGTTCAACGTGTTCGTGTACTCGCGGTGCAAGCTGCGAACGGTATCTACTCGGAAGAAGATAGACAACAGATCCAAGTCGAGGTTTCACAGCTAGTGGACGAGATCGATCGTATTGCTTCTCAAGCAGAATTCAACAAAATGAAACTGCTTACAGGAGCTTTTGCTCGTCTCAACCCAACTGCTAGTATGTGGTTCCATATTGGAGCTAACATGCACCAAAGAGAGCGCGTGTACATTGAAACAATGAACACTGCGGCATTGGGATTAAGAAACCCTACGGTTCTTACTTTCATCTCTCTTTCGACTGCAGGTAAAGCAAACTCCGTAATCGGACTTTGTGATGATGCCCTAAGAGTGATCTCTAAACAAAGAGCTGACCTTGGTGCTTATTACAACCGTATGGAGCATGCTGCGAAAGGACTTATGAATGCTTATGAAAACACACAAGCTTCTGAGTCTCGTATCCGTGATACTGACATGGCTGAACAAATGACCAGCTTCACGAGATACCAAATCTTAACTCAGGCTGCTACATCAATGCTTGCGCAAGCAAACATGAAGTCTCAGTCAGTGATGAGATTGCTCCAGTAATAGGATAAGAGAAACCAAAGTTCCGGGCAGGGTGGTTGGGGCCTGGATTTTTGGTTTCTCGATTTTCTATTTTAATGTTTTCTTTTAATATCAAATTTTATTCCTCAATCTTCACTTTCATCTTAAAACCCTAACTTCCCTTTTTGATTTGACAAAATCGAAAATACCGTATTTTTAATCATATGAAAAAAGTCTCGGTTCTATTTTTACTTCTACTTTCCGTTAGTTGCAAAACAATTCCAAAATTCCAAGTCATCGATAACGTCAAACTAAATCCGAAATGTAAGATCACTTGGCTTACAGTTGTTGAGCCAGATTTTTATATCATGAATGGAACGACTACATTGGCTGGATGTGTTGAGCAAATTGATTCAAATGATGCTGTTTTAGCGTTTTCATTTGGTCGCTCAATCCATCGAATTAATGCAAGTGTGAACCTTACAACAGGTGAGTCACGAAGATCAGATTCATATTCGAGTGAAAACGCAAGTGCCAAAGCAACAGTTCATAAAGATAAAAAAGCATCTCTTGAAATTCCCACCGCAGACAAAAAGGGATCTTTTATGTATAGTATTTTATATACATTGAAAAACAAACAGCCTTCGATCGAAATCTATGACGTAACACGTGAAGAATCATACGGGCCAAGACTTGCTTTCATCGCGATTACTAACAATGATTTGCCGAAATTGAAAGAACTTTTTGCAAACGGTAGTATTCAAAATGATACACACATTATATTGTATGATGAGAATAATACCATTGAATTAAATCTTTTCCAACATGCATTGAATGTGAGAGCGAATCGAGAAATTTTTCAATATTTGTTAGAAAAGAAAGTGGATTTCCAATATAGAGACAAACTTGGATTTACTGCCCTTACATATGCTGTTTATTTTAATGATTTGGAATTGGTTAAATACATTGACTCTCTCAAAAAATGGAATTTAAATGAAACAACAAATCAGGGTGATACAATTTTACATTGGGCCGCATTTAATAGAAACAAACAAATTGTTGAGTATTTATTGCAAAGAGGAATTAATAAAGAAATTAAAAACAAGCAAGGTCAAACTGCATATGATGTTGCAAAATTGAAGTTATCTTATCATATCATGGAAATATTGCAATAGTTATTGTAAGTAAATTTTTCCCATAACAAAGAAAATTGAGCAATGGAAAAAGGAAATAAAATCAAGAATTCTGTTTTGAATAATTTAAGAAAGTGGAACCGATGCCTTTAGAAATTGACTCTGCCTATCAGATATTAAAACCAATCATCAATCAAACTCCGTTACAATTTCATTCTCGATTGTCGGAGTTGTATGGTGCCCAGGTGTATATCAAACGAGAGGATTTACAAGTTGTACGTTCCTATAAAATTAGAGGGGCTTACAATATGATCCAAAGTTTAACTCTGGATGAACGAACAAATGGAGTTGTATGTGCAAGCGCAGGCAATCACGCACAAGGAGTCGCATATTCATGTAAATTACTGCAGATTTACGGAGTCATTTATATGCCTGAAGTTACTCCCAAACAAAAAATTAACCAAGTGCGGATGTTTGGTGGTGAATTTATAGAGATCAAACTCATTGGAGATACTTTTGATGAATGCCAAAAAGAAGCAATTGGGTTCGCAAATGAAAGCAAGATGTCTTTTATCCCTCCATTTGACCATAATAAAATCATGGAAGGACAAGGAACTGTCGGGAAAGAAATATTAGCTGAACTTCCAAAGATTGATTATTTGTTTTTGCCAATTGGAGGGGGCGGACTATGTGCCGGTGTAGGATCCTATTTTAAGATTCATTCTCCGCTCACAAAAATTATTGGCACAGAGCCTATGGGTGCACCATCAATGAAAGAAGCATTAAGGGCGGGAAAACCAATCTCGTTGGAGAAAATCGATAAATTTGTCGATGGAGCCGCTGTCAAAAAAGTGGGGGAACTTACTTTCCCGATCTGCCAATCTGTTTTAAGTGATTTAGTCTTAATTCCAGAAGGCAAAGTTTGTACGACAATTTTAAATCTTTATAATTTAGATGCCATTGTGAGTGAACCTGCTGGTGCTCTCAGTATCGCTGCATTAGATGATTACAAGGAATTCATTCGTGGGAAAACGATTGTTTGTATCTTAAGTGGTGGAAACAATGATATCGATAGGATGCAAGAAATAAAGGAAAGGTCCTTACTGTTTGAAGGATTAAAACAGTATTTTATTGTTCGATTTGCACAGAAACCGGGAGCACTTAAACAATTCGTAAATGAAATCTTAGGACCTAATGATGATATTGTTCGATTTGAGTTTATCCAAAAGAATAATAAAGAATCTGGGCCTGCACTCATCGGAATTGAATTAAAATCAAAAGATGATTTTCAAAGTTTATTAATTCGGATGAAAGAATTTCGATTGAATTTTACAGTCATCAATGAAGACGAAAATCTATTTGAATATTTAATTTAAAATAAAAAACAAATGTTTCCAGAATTTGTAAAAGTGAATCCTATAAATCATTTTTTCTATTTCGAATGAATTTCCTAAAGGAATTTCCAAAAAGATCGATATAAGAAATGATCCTTTGATCGCCGTACAGCTAAGAAACCCGGAGTGATTGCCGGGTTTTTTGCATTAAGATGAACTTTTCTTCTATAAAAATTTCAGGGAACCAAGTTGTGGTTTTGCTTTATTGTGAATTGTGATATGTAGGCCGTATTGGGTGGCGGGTGAATAACCCCACCCAGTTCAAATAGGGCGGGGATGGTATACCTTCCGAGACCAAGTTTCGTAACATAATTCACCACAAAAACAATTCTTTGTTTGTAATTCTTTCATTGAGAATCTGCTCATAATTTTATTTCCTGGAAATTAGAGGAGAATGCATTGGTTTCAGTGAAGTGTACAAATCATCTATTTTATAATATACTATTTGTCTGTTTATGTTTTTTAAACTGCAACTTGGATTGGAAACACAATGCAGGTGATCCCTTCACGAAGGATTATTGGCAAACTAGGTTTGTTGAGGATTGGTTGGTCGCTTATCCTCGAACTTTTGTCATTGAAGGTAAAGTGTCTGGATTGTATCAAAATGTTATAACCATTGTATCTTCCTCTGATGGAACCTCACTTCCAATTAGTGCAAATGGCACTTTTTCTATGACTGTATTTGCATCCCCAAAATACTTCGACATTCGTATTTCTGTGCAACCAGATAACCTTCATTGTATTGTTTGGGATAGAGGTATTTGGAATGGCACCAAACAATATAATATCCAAATTACTTGTCCTTTTGCTAAAACTATAGTTTCTGGAAAAACACTGCTTTGGGATCGATGTACATATGGGACAAGTTGGAATCCTGATGGAAATAGCACGGGAATTGGCAATGGAGATTGTACTTTAGGTAATGCAACAGCATTGAGCTTTTGCACCACAGGAGAGGGATACAACCCTGCAACCAACCCTAACGCCTGTAATGATGGAAATAATTCTCTTTTAGTGGATTCAGGACCTATATTTTCGGCCTGCTTAAACAGTCGTAATTCGAAACGTTATGGCAGCTCTAATTGGAGACTTCCTTTATACACTGAAATGTTTTCTATTATTCGTTGTAGCGCTACAAATACTGGAGTGATCACAGGGGAAGATGGTTGTCTCACCGTGGGAGACGCAACTAAATATCCTGGTGCGACTGCAGATCCAATTTTATTTCCGGGAACTATCGCTGATAACTACTGGAGTTCACAAACGTTTCCAGGTGGTGGAGATATACAGGCATATATGATCAATTTTAATCCAGGAAATGAATCTTACCTCAACAAAGATCTGCTGGCTTATGTAAGATGTGTTTCAGAATGAATCGAAATCGATTGGATTAAGCTCGTATCACAAATAATGCAAGGGTAGCAAATAGATTGGGAAATAACTTAATCTGACGAGTGCGATTGAAAAATGCTTTGTGTAATATTTTGATACGTTCAAATTCACAGAAGTCTTCAAAGTCCTTTCCTGAAAGGTAATGTAAATTTGGAGTGTCATACCAATGGAACGGCATTAAATCCGTGACAGGTGTTTTTCCACTTAGTAAAATTGAAGTTCTGATTTGCCAATGGGAAAAATTGGGGAATACAATGATTACCTGTTTACCGATCCGCAAACATTCTTTGATGATGTCACCTGGATTTAATGTTTGTTGAATGGTTTGGTTTAAGATGACAAAATCAAAGCTATGGTCTAAGTGATGTTTTAATCCATCATCAATGTCGCCGTGGTGGACATATAAACTTTTTTTTACACATTGGATGATACACTTATCATCTTTTTCAATGCCTTGTACCCGAACTCCTTTGTTTTTTAAAATCAACATGAGTTCACCATACCCACATCCTAAATCTAAAACTCTTTCACCAGGTTTGATGAGATTTGCAATGTAGGATATATCGGGTCTATTTTTTAAATCTAAGCCAAGTGCTTCATTTGTATGGATATTCAAAAGAATCCTCCTTCATCTGTTGCACTTAAAAAATCTCTCAAAATAGAATCTTGTTCTTCACTAGGCAGTAAAAAACTATCATGCCCAGCAGGATTATTTAGCTCAATGAAACTCACAGGCACTGCATTCACTTCTAAAGATTTTACAATTTCTTCTGATTGGTAAGGAGGATACAACCAATCAGAAGTATAGGCAATGACTAGAAAACGGCATCTAACTTTCGATAGAACCTTTGTGAGTTCTTTTCCTGTACCTAAACTGAAATGGTCCAATGCTTTGGTTACATAAATATAAGAATTCGCATCAAATCGATCAACAAAGGATTCCCCTTGGTAAATCAAATAACTTCCAACTGCAAAATCAGTAGATTGGATATTTCCTTTTGGAGGTTTACGACCAAATTTTTCGCGCATCATCTCATCACTGAGGTAAGTGATATGACCCATCATACGAGCTAGGGCGAGTCCCTTGGCTGGGCGTTTTTCTTGTGTATACAAACCTTGGTTCCAATTAGGATCAGATAAGATAGCTTGTCTTCCTACTTCATTAAACGCAATTTGTTGGGCAGAGTGTTCGGAAGAAGAGGCCATGACGATACAGTTTTTTAAACGATCTGGATAAGCAATTGACCATTGTAAGGCTTGCATGCCACCCATTGATCCACCTGCGACTGCAAATAATTTATGAATTCCAAAATGGCGGACTAATTTTTCCTGTGCATTGACCATATCACCTATGGAAACAAAAGGAAATGTGGATTGAAATGATTTGCCTGTTTTGCCATTGAGACTAAGTGGTCCACTGGATCCTTTACAGCCACCTATGACATTAGAAGAGATAATAAAATAACGATTGGTATCAAAGGCTTTGCCAGGTCCGATATAATAATCCCACCAACCAGGTCGTTTGTCACCTTCGTGAAAGCCTGCCGCGTGTGCATCCCCAGAAAGAGCATGGCATACTAAAATTGCATTGTCTTTTTTTTCATTGAGAGTGCCGTAAGTTTCATAAGCAATCTCAAGAGGAGTGATGGTTTCACCCCCCTCAAGAGTTAGTGACTCAAATGTGACAATGTTTGTCTGTACGACACCTACGGATCCGTGAAAAAATTCATTTGTTTCGGAGGTAGGCATAGTATTATCAGATATTTTTTAATGCCTCTTCTAAGTCTACTAGAATGTCATCCAAGTTTTCTAATCCAACACTGAGTCGGACAAATCCTGGCGTCACACCGGCAGAGATTTGTTCTTCACTGGTTAATTGTTGGTGTGTCGTTGACGCTGGGTGAATTGCTAATGATTTCGCATCACCAATGTTAGCGAGTAAACTAAAGAGTTCGAGTCCATCGATGAACTTTTTAGCTTTTTCCACACCACCTTTGATTTCAAAACCAACAATTGCTCCAAATAATCCACGTTCATGGTATTTTTTCGCAGTCGCATAGTTTTTGTCAGTAGTAAGACCTGGATAATTCACCCATTCCACTTTTGGATGTTTTTGTAAAAATTCAGCCACTTTAAGTGCGTTATGGGAATGGCGTTCCATTCGAAGTGGGAGAGTTTCCACTCCTTGTAAAATTTGCCAAGCATTGAAAGGAGATATAGCTGGACCTAAATCACGTAATCCTTGGACACGAGCTTTTAAGATGAATGCAATGTTGACACCACCGAATGGTTCAAATTTTCCAAATACATCCCAAAATTTTAATCCATGGTAAGATGGATCAGGTTCAGTGAAATTTTTAAATTTACCATTGCCCCAATTAAAACTTCCACCATCTATGATGATACCACCAATGGATGTTCCATGGCCACCTAAGAATTTTGTTAAGGAATGAACTACGATATCTGCCCCATGTTTGAGTGGGTTTACAAGATATGGTGATGGCATTGTGTTATCGATAACAAGTGGAACTCCCACTTCTTTTGCGACTTTGCTAACAGCTGCAATGTCAAGTGTATCTAATTTTGGATTTCCCAAAGTTTCTGCATAAAAAGCTCGAGTTTTGTCATTCGATGCTTTTTTGAAATTTTCTGGATTGGAAGGATCAACAAAATGAACTTTTATCCCCAATTTTGGAAATGTATAATGGAGTAGGTTATAGGTTCCGCCATATAACGAAGAAGAGGCGACAATTTCTTGGCCAGCTTCCACAATATTCAGAAGGGCTAACATTTCAGCACTTTGACCAGAAGCTGTTGCCAGAGCAGCAACACCACCTTCCAAAGCAGCAACACGTTTCTCCAACACATCAGTGGTTGGATTCATAAGTCTTGTGTAAATATTTCCAAACTCTTGGAGACCAAATAATCTTGCTGCATGGTCTGTGTCTTTGAAAACATAGGAAGTTGTTTGGTATAAAGGCACAGCGCGGGACGTAGTGGTTGGGTCCGGCTCTTGGCCTCCGTGGAGTGCGATGGTTTCTGGTTTGTATTGACGTGGCATAGATTCCCCCGATGGTATCGCCTAGTTTTCTCATCCTTTCTCATTTGTCAATAAAATCTCCAATAAAATAGAATTTATTTCTGTTTTATTGGATGCACCATGGTGAGATTATTTCTTATTTTCAATGATGGATCATACGATAATGAACGTATCGTGGGTAAGTTTTGTCGTTATCTTTGTTTAGGACTGGTTACACAAATTCTGGTAACACAGACCCTCATCGCCCAAGTTTGGGTTCCCACCGGTACAGAGGGAAGACGAGCCTCCGCTGTCCAATTTGATGCAGGTGGATCTAGTTTTCAAAAAGATTATTACGGATTCATCTCACCCAATTTTACATTCAATCATGGTAGCCAATTTGGTTATTCCTTTTCACTTCCCATCAATGTTCTCGCAGTGGATAAGGAACCTGTTCAATTAGAGAGTAAAGCTGGCAAAATCCGTGAAATGGATTACAATAGCCGTAACGACTATGCAAGGGTCCTCAATTATATATCGTATGGAACGTATAACCAACAAGTTCCAGGAAAGGTAACATATTCTGCTTATACTGGTAAGATGGTAGATGGTTATATTGGACATGGAACGATAGTTAACAAATACCAAAGTTCTTCTCGTTTTGATTCCTATAACCCTGGTGTGATGGCAGACTTAAATACTGATTATGGTGGTGTACAATACTTCGCCAATTCAGTAGTGAATTTTGAAGTGAATGCAGCAAGGGTTTATATCAAACCACTTGCAATTGGAAGATCATTATATTCTTTATTTGATAAATCAGCAGATCTTGTTTATTTAATGGACTTAAGAGGGAATGTTCTCGATGAATCGGGGCGACTCAGTGTCGAAGAAGAAGCAGGTACTGAAGAAATTCAAAAGAAAAAAGCAGAAGAACTTCGCAAAAAAGAAATCCGTCCTGTCAGTAAAGACTCTCGTATGGAACTTGTCGACAATGACCCATGGTACAACCGTTTGACGATTGGTTATACACAAGCATGGGATAGGCAAGCTCCCGTTCAAATGGCATACAATACAAATGGTTCCCCAGTTACTGAGAAAAAGTTAGACAACCCAAAAACAACAGAAGTTACAAGAGCTTCCATTGAAGGAATGGACATTGAATATAGGTTACTAAACCTGCCGTTTGTTGAATTTACACCTTATGTAGACTTTAATAAAATCAAGGGATTGGATGGTGCACAGGGTGCCCACTATGGATCTATTTTTCGATTGGGAACAAAGGATCTGAATGTCATTTTAAAACCTGAGTTTCGCCAAATGACTGCCAATTATGCTCCTATGTACTTTGATAGTTTTTATGAAGTGGAACGATTTCAAAAATTCCCAGTATCCGCTCCAATCCGACCTAAATATGATTATTTAGAGAACCAATCCAATGCAAAAGTGACTGGTTATTATCATACGATTTATGTGAATTTTTACCATCTTGGTTTTGAATTTGCTGTGGAAGATTATGGAATCAAAGGAAACAAACGTGTGTTTGCTGCAGCTTATATTCCTTTAGGTTCCTCATTCCTCATGTCCTTTTACTATACAAAGAAAGGGTTTGATTCGCAAGGCAAAGCCTTTGAGATGGATAATAATACCCAAGCTGCTGCTGAAATTTCAAAGGCATTTGGACCCATTGTCCTACGGCTTCAGAATTATCGTAAGTATTATCTGGACTCCAGTGAGAAAACTTTCCTAAGTATCGATGAAATTCGTTTTTTGGTTTCAGGTGGAATTAGTTTCTGAACATAAGATACAATAAAGAAGAGAAGGCAAATTCTGTTCTTAGATTGATATTCCCTAAAGTAATTATTTTATATCTTAGTTGATTAAAATATTTCATATCGTTTTCATTCCAACCTGATTCTGGACCAAAAACAAAAAGGATGTTTTGCATTTGATCTAAAGGTTCTTTGAATGTTTTGAGATCAAATTCTCCCAATCGGTCCAACACAAAAACGTTCCCATCCCAATTCGAAAGAAACTCTTTCCAATTTTTTTTCTGTCCAAACTGAACTGTTGGAAAAAGTACATTCCCAGTTTGGCTCATTCCTGTATGAATCCACTGATTCCAATCCTTAGTGTAAATGGGTGAAGTCCAATATTCTTTGTTTTTTGCTTCCGTTGCAAAAAAACTAAGTGAATGAATTCCGTATGCGCCTGCTAGGTGAAGGATTTTTTTTGCGGTCTGGGGTCTTGGTAAAGAAAAAAAACAGTGGATAGGTAATGGATTTAATGTGAGCGAAAGCGTTTCTTTTTTAACAAGGATAGATTCCATATCTGTGATTTGAATGACTCGAAATATATAATTCCCTTCATTCTGAATCACAACTTGAACCTCATCGTCAGGTCTTTTTTTTAAGATGGTTCTGATATGGATATGGCGTTCGTCCTTAAGGGTTACCGACTCATCTAAGTGTAACTCTTCTTTTTGAATCAGTATCCAATTCAAAATTTAAATCTCGATACTTGGTTTTTTAGGCTCTATGGGTTCTAAACCTTCCTCTTCTGAATCGACAGGTGGTACTTCGAATGGCTGGAGGTCTTTCTGTGGTTCTTCTTGGAAGATTGGATCTTTATGAGAATCTCTTTCCATATTGGCTTCTGTATTGGACCATTTCCAAACATACAGTAAGAGTATGGAAAAAAGTAGAATCGGTATCCATGGGATTTCATTTTTTCGATTCCCACGTTTTGATTTTAGATAATCAATCGGTGCATATAATAAATCAACAATCAGATCTTTATAATTTTGGAATGTTGGTTTGAATTGAAAAGAGGGGATTTCAACTTCACTGACATTAAAACTGTCTTCAATTTCGATTTCAGGATCAAAAGTAAATCGGTGAGAGCAGACGGGACATTGAACCAAAATGGTTCCCTGCGTAACAGGGAACCGTAACATCGTGGAACAATTCGGACATTGTTTTACGCGATTCAATTAAGAACCTGTATGTTCTTAGTATTTCAAAGAACTTTTCAATGCTTCAACGTTTTTCTTATAATGTTTGTTTGAGTCACGATCATTATAATCAAAGATTTTAGTGAATAGTTTATCAAAATAATCTAGGTTTTTGAAATAAAATTGTTTTTTAAAGTTATTTCGGATTGGGTTTGATTTTGTGTTTTCCACGTTTGCGAGAATGTATTTACCAACGCCTTTTTCAGAAGGTGTTTCTGGAGTTCCCCAAACTGGATAATCATCGTGTTGGTAAAATAATTCAATTTTGTCATTATGTGCTGGATCACCATTAGGAGCTACGTCAGCAATCACAGAAATTACTTTATCTTCTAAAACAAAATTGTTTTGGTAAATGTAAGTTCTCACCTTAGTAAGGTTCCGTGGTTGTTCTTTTCTTGGATCTGGATCTGCGTTGTTAGATCCTTCAAAAAAGAGTTCCATTTTTTTGAATTTTGCACCTAAGTTTTTAGAAGATTTTCCATCTTCACTTCCAACAAAATCAAATACTTCAAGGTGCAAACAAGTGTTATCTTGTGCTTCTTGTTTATCAGCTACTTCACAACGTTCGCCGTCTGCACTTGGTTTACCTTTGTACAATACAGTTTTGTGTGGAAGAGTTCTTACTTTCATTTTGAAAAGAACAGTATGAAGGCGAAGGCGTTTGTTCACTTCAGAGATATTATCATCGAGTTCTTTTTCTGTATCAGCCATCGATTTCCCTGATTGAGAAGGATCGATTCCTGCAGAAGTAGAGCCTGTTTCTGAGCTACCAGTTTGAGCGAAAACCCCAATGCTAAGTAGTAAAATGGGGAGAATTGATTTTATTTTCATGTCCGAATCTTCCTAAAAGGTTAATTTGAGGATACCAAGGAACGTCCCATGGGCGTAAACAAATATCCTGTAAATAGTATCGGTAAAATCCTGAATAAGATTGAAGCCGAATCTCTCTCTTTTTAGAGTTTCCATCCAAAATCTGGAAAGGATTCCAAATAAAATGCAAGTCCAGGGGCGGTCAACTCTTCCAATTGTTTCCAATTTTTGGTGATCCAACGCCTTTCTACATAATCACAGTAGTCCTTCAAATTCCTTCCTGAGGCTCCTGTTAACATATCGGCAATCTGTTCCCTTTCCTTCTTGTCCAATTGTTTGGCATAACCCTCTAGGATTTTGGTCCTTTCTTCTCGGTTTGGTAGGGGAAATCTGATTTTTCTGTCAAAACGGGATAAAAGGGCAGAATCAAGGTCTTCTTTACGATTGGTTGCTCCAATTGTGATGGTGCCGGTTTTTTCCGCAAAACCATCCAGTTTTCGTAGTAATACACTTAGCAAATTCCTTGTGGCTTCAAAAAGTCCGTCTTCTCGTGAAGTTGCGAGGGAATCAATTTCATCTAAGAATAAAATACATTTTGGAAACAAAGCAGAAGCATCAAATACCATTGCCAAGTTCTGGGATGATTCTCCGTAGTACTTACTCAATATGGATTCGATGGGAACATAGACCATCGGAACACCACAAAGGTGGGAAACTATTTTTGCCATACTGGTTTTTCCCACTCCAGGTTCCCCTTCGAATAAAACTGCCCGTGGTAGATTCCCTGTTGGTTTCATTCGTGTGAGTTTTGTGATCTCAAGGAAGGGTTCTGGTTGTCTCAGTGGGAACACTAAACTTTCTAAGATTTGTTCTTTTACGGAATCATAACCAAAAACTGAATCAAATCCCAAATCATTTCCTTTTGCTTTTTCTAAAATGGGGTCATAAACTTCTACACCGAGAGGTTCCAAGATGGACCTCGGGTCTTTTGTTATACCTCCTTCCAATTTCAAAAATTGAAAAAGGTGGATGATGGTTTGTATTTCTTTTGTGGATAAATCTCCTAACTTTGAACATTCCACTTTGAGATCCGATTTAAACGAAAAGCGAATGCGAAATCTCGCCGATAAATTCTTTTGCGGTTCGAATAAGTTGTCACCTAATGTTTGTAAACTCAAGTATCCTTCTTCAAAATTATAAATGCGGAAATTCTCAATGTAGTTCCTAACGATTCCAAGGCAATCTAGGATTTTTTCTTTTCCCACTGTATTTTGGCGGAACCGAAAGATGGTTTCTTCTTTTTCTTGTACAAATTGGTAATTTGCCTGTTTTAACTCAGTGGCAAATAGGTCTTTGGCCTTAAAAAAATCCAGGGCAGGGGTGGAATTGGACATAAGGAACAAAATAGGGAAGATTGGCTTTTTTTTCAAGGAAGGATTTTGATTTCCTCCGACGAATACATTGTAGAGGTTGTAGGATTATGGGTGAAGGTTCACTATCACAAGAAGACATAGACGCGCTACTCGGTGGATTTAGTGGCGGGAGCACACCTGCGGGTGGTGGTTCTGGCGGAGGTGGCGGTGGACTCGACGACCTAGATGCTTTAGTCGGCGGTGGTGGAGGCGATGACAATGGACCTTCTTTTGCCGACATTGCAGCAGCCCTTGGACCAAGCGCTACCCCGGCACCAACAAGGGCCCAGTCAAAAGCACAATCCGGCTCTGGCAATAACACTGCAAACCTCAACCTCCTTTTGGATGTCACCTTACAACTGACAATCGAACTTGGTAGAACAACAATGTTCATCAAAGATGTGTTACAACTCACAGAAGGGACTGTTGTCGAACTCGACAAAAACATTGGAGAAGAACTCGATATCCTGGCCAATGGAAAACTTGTTGGAAGAGGGAAACTCATCGTACTCGATGATTATTACGGAATCCAAATCACCCAAATTGTGGATCCCATGGAACGCCTTGGTGGCCCTGCCTTTTTATAAGAGTGTTTGTCTCATATTAAACTGAGAAGGATGGTTCACGCTTGGAAACCAATAAGTTCGAATACCAAATCGAAAGGATCACCAATCCTTCTGAATCTTTACAAGAAGACCTTTGGAAACGTTTACATGATTACAGCATCTCCAAGTTAGGGGATGATTCTCTCTCCTCGAAAGAATTTTTTGCCATTTTAGTCAAAGAAGGGGAAACACTCATTGCAGCTTCTCTTTGTTATCTCTTCTTTAAAGGATTAAATCTACAACTCCTTTGGGTTGCCGAAGAAAAACGTGGGCAAGACTTAGGAACAAAACTCCTACTAGAGATTGAACAAGAGGCAATTCGATTGGGAGCCACTCTTGTGTTTGGGTATTCTTTTGGGTTCCAAGCACCTAAATTTTATACTAAACTTGGGTACGAAGAAGTAGGTATCATCCCCAATTACCCAGAAGGACAGAATTGTTATTTCCTTTGTAAAAAATTGACAAAGGATTCTCCTTGACGGGAATTCTCATACCAAACAGTTTGTAAATCTATGTTAACTCTAGCCATTGTGTAAACCGCCAAAACGGTGATCTTGTTTTGGATACCCCGCCTAAATTATATTAGGAGGCGGCTATCTCTTCGCAGGCGGTTTATTCCCTCTCATCCACTGTTTTGGTGTCCCTTTTTGTTTTGCCGCAAAAACTGGGTATGTCACGTAACAATGACCAAACGAATTTCCAAAAAATTTCGAAGAAAAAACGTTTTGAGGATGAAGACGAGGAAATCTCACATTCTCAATCCAAAAAAAAATCTCACAGGTATCGTTCCGATACAGAAGAGTTCCGTTGTGTGGAATGCAAACAAATGGTGTTTCCTCCTGGTTTCGGAACCGACCAAAGGAACCATTGCCCAAATTGCCTCACAAGCCTTCACTTGGACAATACACCTGGTGATCGAAAGGCAACCTGTGGGAGTAAAATGGAAGCAATTTCCATTTGGGTACGAAAAGGGGAATGGGTGATTTTACATCGTTGTAAAGGGTGTGGGGTGATCCATGCGAATCGGATTGGACCTGATGATAATGAGGCACTACTTGTGTCACTTGCAGCACAAGCCATGGCCAAACCAAGTTTTCGATTGTTTACGGAAACTCCGGTGGACGACCCACCGGAATCTTTAGGTTAGTCGAGAAAACTATGCCTTTGGTTTTTTTGCTTCTGTTAGGTTAGCAATGAGAGTTGGTAAATTCATCACATCTGCTGGGATAAGAATTTCCGTACTTTCTTTGGCAACATGTAAGAAGTTTTGGATAAAGGCTTTGGTGATTTGTAGTTTGATCGCAGAAGCACCACCTTGGTCGGAAATGGCACCCGCTATGGCTTCAATCCCTTTGGCAGTTGCGACAGCCAAAGCTTCAATCTCTGTTGCCTTACCTTCTGCTGAGTTGATCCTTCTTTGTTTTTCCCCTTCGGATTTATTCACTGCTTCCTCTTTAAATCCGAGGGAGCGGTTGATACGAGCATCTCTTTCCCCTTCCGATAAAAGGACTTGGGAACGTTTTGCAATTTGTGCTTTTTTCTCCTTCTCCATGGCATCTAACACGGATTTAGGCGGAACAATGTTTAAGATTTCGTATCGATTTACTTTGATCCCCCAAGGTTCTGATGCTTGGTCAATGGCCGCGACAATGGTTGAGTTGATTAAGTCTTTTTCGCCGATGGTTTTATCAAGTTCCATGGTTCCAATCACTGATCGCATGGTTGTTTGTGCTAATTGGATCGCAGCAAATTGAAAGTCTTCAATTCCATAAGAAGCACGTACTGGATCGATGATTTTTAAGTAAATCACTCCATCTACCTTCACTTGCACGTTATCATGTGTGATACAAATCTGAGGTTGTACATCAATGGATTGTTCTTTCAATGTATGGTAATATGCATCTCTATCAATGAATGGGATGAGGATATGAAACCCTGCTCGTAAGGAACGAGAATACTTCCCAAGCCTTTCCACAATGAGAACATCTTGTGCAGGAATGATGCGAATGCATCGGAAGATTTTATAAATCAAATAGATGGCAACAACTGCCCAAAATGCTAAATAAACAAATTCCATTTTATTCTCCTACCTGTGGGATTTTGGTTGTGATTTTGGAAAGCCCTTCGAAGACCCCACCGATATTGGCTAAGGTTTCAGGTACAACAGTTGTTTTGGATGTTTTTAAGATATGCCCCAGTGCATCCAAGTACTCTTGTGTGATTTGTAAACTCACAGCTTCCTTTCCCCCTTTTTTGCTAATGGCTTCTGAGATAAGTTGAAGTCCTTTTGCCGTAGCATTGGAGATGAGTGTGATTTCCTGTGCACGACCATCTGCTTCATTTACCAATCGGATTTTTTCCCCTTCGGAGATATTGATCGATTCTTGTCTTTCTCCCACGGAATGATTAACTCGGGATTCTTTTTCCCCTTGGGAAATGGTGATCTCTGCTCGGCGTTCCCGTTCGGATTTCATTTGGTTTTCCATCTCAATCAAAATTTGTTTGGGTGGAGTGATGTTTCGGATTTCATAACGAGTGACTTTGATGCCCCAAGGGTCTGTGGCTCTGTCAATATTGGAAACTACTCGGCCATTGATTTCATCTCGTTCGGAAAGTAAGTTATCAAAAATTAACTTACCAATTTCGGAACGAAGTGTGGTTTGTGCTAGTTGGGTGGTTGCTAACATAAAGTTATCAATTCCGTAAGAAGCCTTTTCACCATCGATGACTTTTAAATACAAAACTCCATCCACTTCTACGGAGACGTTGTCTTTTGTTATACAAACTTGTGGATCGATATCAATGGTTTGTTCTTTGAGGTTTTGTCTGTAACGAATTTGGTCGACAAAAGGGATCATAAAATAAAATCCCGATTTTAAAACTCCATTCAAAACACCTAATCTTTCTTTTATAAAAACACTTTGTTCTGGTACGATGATGATTGTTTTTTTGATGATATAAACTACGACCAAAAAGACAACGATGACGGTTGCGCCCATTGTTTCCTCCTCTGTGACTTGGAGACGGTACATGGACTTTCGAAAGAGAAAAGGGTTTTTTTTGAACCTTGTAAAAAAAATGAACGGTGGGCTTTATGATTCCACTTTTTCCACAGTGAAGGTCAAATTTTCACGGGAAAGAATCTTTACATATTCCCCTTTTGGAATTTTTGAATCTTTCGAAATGGCATCCCAAACAGTTCCTTGGAAACGGATTTTCCCACCATGGCGGTTCACTAAAATATCGGTTTCAACAGGTACGATTTGGTTTAGATAATCATCCTGGATAAAAGGATCCACACTTGATTCTGATTTAAAAAACTTTTTAATGAGAGATCCTCCGAGGAGGATGGAAATCAAACTGGAAACCACCCAAATGATGACTTCGGTGTAAAACTCCATGGGAACCAAACGGGAAAGGATTCCAGTAAAAATGGCACCAACTCCTAAAAACATCACAAAGGTTCCCGGCAATAGGAATTCAGAAAAGAGGAGAACAATTCCGATTAAAATCCATAAGTATGCTGTGTTTGCCAAAATCAAATCCAATGTGTGATCCTCTAAGGAAGTAGACAGTTCCAATCAGATCATGGCAAGAAAAATAATACTTTGATTCACGAGATAGGGCAAAGAAGCTGTCTAGTGTGAAACGAATATTTTACCTTTTATTATCTGTTTTCCTTTTTTTCCAATTGTTTCCTGTTCCCAGAGAAAATCCACCAGTGACATCTGAGATTGTCGTGGCGGATGAAGTAAAACAAATACTAAAAAGAAGTTGTTATGATTGCCATTCGAATGAGACAACCTGGCCTTTTTATTCCTATGTGTTTCCTGTTTCCTATTTGGTTTCCAACCATGTGACGGAAGGAAGAGAAGAATTGAATTTTTCTGAATTTGGAAAATTACCGGAAAGAAAACAAAACAAAAAAATATATGAAGTTTGGGAACAAGTGGATGAAGGGGAAATGCCACCTATCGATTACCTTTTGATGCATCCTAGTGCCAAATTATCTGATCAGGACAAAGAGGTTTTGAAAAACTGGGCAAACAAATTCAGTGAGGAATCGGAATGAAGGAAAAAAAATTATGGGGTGGAAGGTTTGATGCACCACCTTCTTCTCTAATGATTCGAATTGGTGAATCCATTAGTTTTGATAAAGAACTTTACCAACATGACATTATTGGTTCCATATCACATTCTCGTATGTTAAAACGAATCGGAATCCTCTCCGAGTCGGAACAAAGAAAGATTGAAACTGGACTCAACCAAATCCTTAAAGAAATTGATTCTGGTAAATTTGAATTTAAAATTGAAAATGAAGACATTCATATGTCCATTGAATCTCGCCTAACGGAACTTCTAGGCGATTTGGGGAAAAAATTACATACAGGAAGAAGTCGTAACGACCAAGTGTCACAAGATGTTCGGTTGTACATTAAAACAGAAATCCACTCCATTTTAGTTCTCGTATATGACTTGTTACAAGTTTGGGTCAAAAAAGCAGAATCTCACGTAAAAACAATTATCCCTGGCTACACTCATCTGCAAATTGCTCAACCCATCCGAGCTTCGCATTATTTTTTAGCTCATTTTTGGGCGAATGTTCGCGACTTTGAGGATTTTTTATCAGCTTATGATAGAGCAGATGAACTTGTGTTAGGCTCAGGTGCGTTGGCTGGAGTTAATTATGAAACCGATCGAGAGTTTTTAAGGAAAGATTTAAATTTGAGTCGAATGTCTGAAAACTCTATGGATGCAGTAAGCCAAAGAGATCATATTTTTAAATTTTTATTTGCGTCATCCCAATTGATGATCCATGTTTCTCGGTTTTGTGAAGAAATCATTTTGTACACTTCTCAAGAGTTTAGTTATTTTAAATTGCCTGACCACCTAACTACAGGCTCATCAATTATGCCTCAGAAAAAAAATCCGGATGTAGCGGAACTCATTCGAGGGAAAGCTGGGCGTGTGATTGGGAATCTCAATCATCTACTTGTAATGTTAAAGGGAACTCCTTTGTCCTATAACCGCGATTTCCAAGAAGATAAACTCCCACTCTTTGACACAGTCAAACAAATCAAAATTTGTACAGAAGGGATACGGGATATGGTGGAAGGGATTCAAATATTCCCTGAAAATGCCGTTCGGAGTTTGCGGAATGGATTTTCCACTGCCACAGACCTAGCAGATTGGCTTGTTAGTACCAAAGGGATACCATTCCGTTCCGCCCATGAAATTGTGGGGGAACTTGTGAAACATTGTTCTGCAAAAGGGATGGATTTGTTCACAATCCCAAGTGGAGAAAGGGGTCAAATCCATGCCGTCCTCACGGATCCTGGGTATGAAGCTGCCATTTCTCTCGAAACTTCTTGTGATAAAAAAGATGTTTATGGAGGCACAGCTCTCCCTCGTCAAAAAGAACAGATCAAAAAGGCCAAAGCCAAGTTAAACGAATTGACCAAAAAATTAAAGGCGATAGAATCCAAAGGTAAAAAATAATTATGAATCGAGTTTCCATTTCTCATCTAAAATCCCTTTCCATTTTTTTCCTACTCATGAGCCAGACTGCTTTTTGTAGTGACCAAACGTTTAAAAAAATTACTTACGAACCTATAACATACTCCCCAACCAAAGTTTTAGTCAAACGATTTGACCAAACTACCGTTAAACTTCCTGAAAAACCTGCCATATATGCTGTGGTGCAAACAACACAAGGTGACCTAGTCATTGAACTTTACGACCAAGCTGCTCCTAAAACAGTTCAAAATTTCATCGATCTTGCCCAAGGAGAAAAAGATTTTAAAACCGAAAAAGGTTCCGAAAGACGCCCGTTTTACGATGGATTAAAGTTCCACAGGGTGATCGAAAATTTTATGGCACAAGGGGGATGCCCAAGAGGGGATGGAACGGGTGGACCTGGATTTCAATTTGAAGATGAAATCAATGGGAAGGCACTTGGACTAGACAAACTGAAAATCAAAGATGCACCTGAATACCAATCGCAATTACAAAGAGTAGTTTTGTCTGAATTTAATATCAAGTCACGACAAGAATTCGAAGAAAAAAGGACTGAAGTCGAAAAAGCGTACCAGGAAGCAATGGAACTCCCTGTATTAGAAGTTTTATACCGAGTTGGGTATCGATTTAATGAAGTGTTACCAAGCAAAAAAGCAACTCGTGGAGCTCTCGCCATGGCTAATGCAGGACCCAATACAAATGGTTCTCAGTTTTTTATCAACCAAGTGGATACACCTCACCTGAATGGACTCCATACGGTGTTTGGATTTTTAATCACCGGTTATGATGTACTGGATCGAATCATTGAAAAAGGGAATCTCCAAACTACCATTCGTAAGGTTCTCGTCATAGACAAAAGACAATGAACTACTTAGAAGGCATAGAGGTAATCCAAAAGTATACATCAGGTTCTTCCGTAGAACCTGTGTTAAAGTTTATAATGACGGTACCTCATAATGAGGAAGCCTTTGCCAATGCCTTGGACGAAATTGGAGGGATTAATAAATACCCTGATACTTTTGTTGGATTGCTTAGTTTTATCAGTTTCATTTTAGGCCAAAAGTCAAAAATGAATCATTTATATGAAACTGCTCTAGATAAATACGAATCCCTAAACCAGATCACCTCAAAAAAAAGACCAACGGAAGAAGAGGCAAAAATCAAACGAACACTCACCGATTTTATATTAAAAATCGAAAAGGTTTTTGAAATCCAAGATCTAACCGATGAAAGTTTGGTGAAAGAACTCAATCGATTTGTTTCGGAAGCAAATCTTTATGGAGTGACTGATAATGAAATCAAAAACCTAAAATTGGCTTCCAAGACAGTTGCCCTTATAGAACCACATTTGGATAAACAAAGGGAAAACTATTACCAATACAAAAAACTCAGCTCCGTTATGGTCCGCCTGATACGAATCGCAGATTATATCCTAGAGGAAGCAAAGCTCGGAACTAGTTAGGCACAAAGTCAAGTGTGGAAAATCTAGTAAATTTTCTTTCGGAAAATTCCACCTTTGCCGAAATTGAATAGTGAATGCGCTCTTTCCAAACCTTCATTTTATTAGGATTCTTGGTTTCCGAGACCCTTTTTGCATTCCCTGACAGAGATGCTAGGGGGGAAAGGGTTGATAATTTTGTCGCTCTCCAATCCAAGATAAGCCTTACTCTCACCAAACGAAGTTATGAAGCTTCGGAAAGGATTCCGCTTACCTTTACGGTAACCAATACAGGTAAGGAAGTTGTCAGGATTTTCCCTTCTTTTGATTTTCGTTATTCCTTCCAAATTATTGTAAAGGATGAAAACGATCGAATCCTCACACCCATTGAGGACCCTGAGTTTCCAGATCCCATTTTAAAAAGGCGAACCACAATCGTAAACTTGGTTGGCGATGAAAATAAAGAGATTAGCCTCCACAGAAACGAATCATTTTCCAAAACTATCTATTTGGATGAGTACTACCAATTTTTGCCGGACCAAAAATTTTACATCACAGGGTATTTTTATCCCAATTATACAGAAGATAAATCTGCATTTTTAAGGTCACAAAATACAGTTGGATTTTTATTCCAAAACTCCAAACAAATCAAAAAAGAATCGGTTAACCGCCAAATCACAGAAAACGGTGGCCTTTCTCCTGAAGAAATTATTTTTTTATTCCTTGGTGCTGAGATGAAAAAACGATGGGAGTACCATTTTAAATGGATCGATTTTTCGGAATACATCTTAGCGTATGACAGGTATAGTAGTGCTTATGCAGAAGCAAGTGTAGGCGAGAGAGAAACAATCATTGAAGAATTTAAAGAATATTTGACGGAATCACCATCAGGTGTGTTAAAATACTTTAAAGTCATGAGTGTTGACTATCCTTCCAAACGAGATGCTCGTGTGCAGGTTTATGTTGAAAGAATGATGGGTCGGTTCAAAACAAGGTACGAATATATATACACCTTGAGACAAGAAGAAGGAAACCGTGTTGGATTTTGGCAGATTAAAAACTTACTCGTAAAGGTAAAAAAATGACGGAAATCCTTTCCCAAGACGAAATTGATGCCCTGTTAAATGCCATCTCCTCAGGAGAAGTTTCCGAGGATGAATACTCATCGGTAGGGGAACAAAAAAAAGTCAAAATCTACGACTTCAAACGTCCGGATAAATTTTCAAAAGACCAAATTCGTACGTTACAAATGATGCACGAAACTTTTGCGCGTTTGGCAACCACGGGTCTTTCTGCACAGTTACGAGCCCTTGTTGTGGTCCACGTAGCATCGGTTGACCAGTTAACTTATGAAGAATTCATTCGTTCCATTCCGAACCCAACCACACTTGCTGTGATCAATATGGATCCTCTTCGCGGATCCGCCATTTTAGAAATTGACCCTTCCATTTCCTTTACCATCATTGATCGTCTGTTTGGTGGTAAGGGTGAGTCTTCTAAGGTCAATCGAGAACTTTCTGATATTGAGTTATCCGTTATGGAAGGGATCATCGTAAGGATCCTTGGAAACTTACGGGAATCTTGGTCGACGGTTATTGACTTACGCCCAAGGCTTGGGAACATCGAAACAAACCCACAGTTCGCCCAGGTTGTTCCCCCGAATGACATGGTGGTATTAATCACTCTCGAGACAAAAGTGGGAGAAGTGGAAGGAATGACTAACCTTTGTATTCCTTATATCACGATTGAACCTATCATTAATAAACTTTCAGCTCAGTACTGGTATTCCTCCATTCGAAAAGGGGAAGTAGACGAAAACCGTGCGGTGATCCAAGAGCGACTTGACCAAGTGAAAATCCCTCTGATTTCGGAAGTAGGGAGTGTCGACATCTCCTTAAATGATCTTATGAATCTCCATGTGGGTGATGTGATCAAACTAGAAAACACTCCTATCAAAACTGATTTGATGGTAAAAGTTGGCGATCGCAGTAAATTCAAAGCAACTCCAGGACGTGTTGGAAATCGTCTCGCAATTCAAATTGGAGATAGTATCGAGGACATCCCAGATGAACTTCTCGGTTCCACTCGTTCAGAACAGGAATATTAGAAAATTTCGCTAAACAAGTATCATGCGAATTTTCAGACTTTTGAATCGCCTCATTGGATTGGATCCATTGGTTTGGAAATATGCATTGACTCGTTCGTTTCGGAATTTTGGGATTTTCCTTTTTTTGATCTCTCTACTTTTCTCTCTGAGTGAATTTAATTCATTAGTTGCAAAACCGAAAAAACGAAAGGAATCGGATCTTCACGCCAGACAAATTCATTCCACTCGCCAAACAATCATTCTCTCAATTGATGGTTTTCCTTCTTATTATTGGAGAGATCCGAAGTATCATTCTTATTTTCCCCATTTAGTCGAACTTTTCGAGACATACGGTGTTTCGGAAATCCAAACAGTTAATCCTTCTGTCACGTATCCTGCTCATACTTCAATGGTGACGGGAAAAGATCCAGGGGAACATGGAATCTTCAATAATACATTGTCTGATCCATTTGAAAAAAATGACGGCGGATGGATGTGGTATGCAGAAGACATTCTAGTTCCAACTCTTTGGGATTTGGCAAATCAAAATAAAAAAACAACAGCCAATGTATTCTGGCCTGTTACCGTCGGGGCAAATATCAATTGGAACCTTCCTCAGTATTGGAGGAAAAAAATACCAGAGGATGATAAAATTCTCCGTGTGATATCCACAAATGGACTTCATAAGGAAGCCGAACTAGCCATTGGTTCTCCGTTAAACGATGTGGCAAAAGATGAAGTGAAGTTAAAGACAGCTACTTGGCTTTTCCAAACAAAAAAACCGAGTTTAATGTTTGTTTATACAACTGATTTGGATACGATGCACCATGGTTTTGGGCCAGGATCCGAAAAAGCCTTGGTTCGTTTGGCAGAAATTGACACAGCCATTTTTACCTTTCTAAAATCTGTAGGTGCTTTTACCAAAAACAGTCCGAACATTGTGATTGTATCTGACCATGGGTTTTTTTCCGCTGAGTCAGTCTGTGCGCCCAATGTACTTTTAAAACAAAAAGGATACATCAATGATGAAACAGGTACCTTTCATCTTACCTTTAAAAGTTCTGGTGGGATCTCAATCCTTTTGCCTGGGACCGATGGAATTCTTCCAAAAGAAACCATCACAAATCTTGTGACTGAAATTAGGAACTCTTGTCCAGGTGCAGAATGGTTGGATTTTACAAGTTTACCGACGAGTGAAACAGTTTCTGTTGGTGAAAATACCAATCAAAGAATGAGGTCACAAATCCATCCGCGAGCACTAGGAATCCTCTTAACCAAACAAAACTTGTTTTTTAGTGGGACAAGAAAAGGGGATCTGTTCCAAACATCATCTAGTAAAATCCATGGCCATGGGTATTGGAATGAGAATTCAGAGATGAAAACCATCGGATTTGTTTACGATCCAACAGGTAAAAAACACCAGTTTCATTCAGTAAAAGATGTATTTTTTATCGTAAAAGAAATATTAGGTTTAAAGGAAAGGAAAACCAAAGGGCCAAGTGTTTCCACAAAACCCTAATGGAATCAGGTTTAGGTGATTTGATTAGTGTTTTTTCCAGTGGATACATTCCCCTGGGCATTCATCCATTTCCTTTTGCACTTTTTTTTCGTCTTCATCTGGGATCATCGCGTCGTTGATCGTTTCACCACCGATATGGGTTTGGGACAAGTCATCATCATCCATCATAAAGTACTTAGGTAAATTATCTGCACATTGGTTACAGGAAGTACAATTGTCTTTGTCTACATAAGCCTTTCTCATGTTTCTTTCCCTTCATTGAGTTTATAGTATAGAATGATTGTTACAAAAAATAAAGTGACTACGTTTGCGAGGATAATTGGAAAATCTGATTTTAAAACTCCATATACAAACCACAACACCACTCCGAAAAAGAACATGATGTACATATTACGGCTGATATCCCTAGTTTGTTTGGTCATGACAACACGAAGGACTTGTGGTAAAAAAGAAACCGTAGTTAAAAAAGCAGCCACATACCCAATTAAGTTTTCCATTTATGCTCTGTACTCTCGTTTTACGACGGTTTTCACACCACCTCGAACATTATAATCACCTATCACTTTGACATAAATGGGGTCTACAGCCTTCACAAAATCTTCTAAGATTTTATTTACCACGTTTTCGTGAAAAATACCTACATTCCGGTAGGACATCATGTATTCTTTGAGGGATTTTAGTTCAGCACATTTTTCTCTGGGTATGTATTCGATGAAAATGGTTCCAAAATCAGGAAGTCCTGTTTTCGGGCACACAGCTGTAAATTCGGGAATCGTAAATTCGATATTGTACTCTCTGCCAGCGTAAACGTTGGCAAACCACTCAATGGGAGGGGTGGTCCAAGACGGGATATGGTCCTGTTTGTCCTCGTAAGAAGATTCTGATTTTTTTTCCGACATTTGTTTACCCCGACATTAACAAAAATATTTTGGAACCATCCCATGAAAAGTGATAAAAAAATCGCAGTCGTCGATTTCGGCGGCCAGTATGCTCACCTGATTGCTTCCCGTATTCGCAGACTCGGAGCTTATACAGAAATCCTTTCCAACGAAGAACCATTGTCTGTTTATGAATCCTATGCTGGGATCATCCTTTCCGGTGGACCAAGCAGTGTTTATGAAACGGGTGCACCTCAATTACCCTCTGGGTTTTTTAACACCTCCGTTCCTGTTTTAGGAATCTGTTATGGCCACCAACTCATGATGCGTGCCCTCGGGGGAGAGGTAGTCTCCGCCAACACTAAAGAATATGGTCCAGCCATTCTTGAGATCGAAAATGCCAATTCGGAATTATCAAAATCGTTATCATTAAAAACAAAAGTGTGGATGAGCCATGGAGATGAAGTGGTTCGTCTACCAAATGATTTTCAAGTGATCGCACAATCGGATCACTGCCGTTATGCGTTTGTTTCCCATACTTCCAAAAAACTGTATGGGATCCAATTCCACCCAGAGGTTACCCACTCAGAAGAAGGTGAAATTTTACTCAAAAACTTTGTAGAGTTATGTGGTGCTTCCGCTACATGGAGTATATCGCAGTTTTTAGAAGAACAAATCCAAACCTTACAAAATAAAGTCCCATCTGGAAAAAATGTATTTTTACTCGTTTCAGGAGGAGTGGATTCTTCTGTTGCCTATTTACTCCTCGCAAAAGCTTTAGGAAAGGACCGTGTCAAGGGACTCCTTGTGGATACTGGGTTTATGAGGAAAAATGAAGTCAAAGACCTGATGGACAATTTACACCAAGTTGGATTTGATCTTACCGTTTGGGATGAAAGTGAAGTTTTTTACAAACACTTACAAAATGAATTTGAACCTGAAAAAAAAAGAAGGATTGTAGGTGATCTATTTTTAGAAGCACAGGGAAAAGCCACAACCTCGCTTGGGCTTGACGCCGAACATTGGTTACTTGGCCAAGGGACTATTTATCCAGATACCATTGAGTCTGGTGGAACCAAACATTCTCATAAAATCAAAACCCACCACAACCGTGTTCCTCAGATAGAAGCACTCATCCGTGAAGGAAAAATTGTAGAACCAATCGCGGACTTGTACAAGGACGAAGTCCGAGATTTGGGCCGAAAACTTGGTTTGCCTGAACGTTGGATTGAACGCCACCCTTTCCCAGGGCCTGGCCTTGTCGTTCGTATGATTGTTAGTCCCAAAACCAATCCTCCTCCCATTGATTTTGCAGTCTGGAACGATAAATTTCCAAAAGCAGAGATCAAAATTTTACCGATTTTATCGGTTGGTGTTCAAGGTGACCAAAGGAGTTATGCTCACTGTGCAGTCCTCAGTGATTTTACTTCCGATTGGAAGGAACTCGACCAATTGTCTGTTGAAATCACCAATACCAAAAAAGAGATCAACCGTGTGGTATTTGCTCCAGGCATCACTCATTTTGAAAGGGAATTCTTTTACACAAAACTTTCGTTAGACAAAGAACATTCCGATATTTTGCGAGAAGCAGATGCAATTGTGAACCAGATCCTCTATGAAGAATCAATCCACAATGAAATTTGGCAGATGCCAGTTGTTCTTGTTCCGGTTGGATTACGCGAAAATTCCTATGGTGTTGTGTTACGACCTGTGGAATCGACAGAAGCAATGACGGCCAATTTTTACCAAATGAACCGAAACATTTTATCTCAGATCACAAACAAGCTATTAAACCTTCCCAATATCTCACTTGTGATGTATGATCTCACTCACAAACCTCCCGGCACCATTGAATGGGAATAGGAAGTTTGTATTTAGAGATTCAATTCAGGTTGTTTTTAGAAGAAAAAAATTGTCCTACTTCTCGATTACGGGAGTAGGATCCATAGCAGTGCCATACCACCCATAGCGAGCTCAGGGAGCCGTTTGGAGAACATACTCTCGTTTTCTTTCCCTTCTTTGGATGCCTCTTGGTTTCCTTCCGCATTCGGTTCAGTTGTTTTTTGTCCTTCTGAATTCCCTTTTGAGGCAAATAATCCTGAAAAAAATCCAGGTTTATCTTCTTCCTTCGGTTGTTCCCAAACGACTGGAAGTGTTGTCACTTCAACGGCATTTTTCTTAAACGCTTGTTTTGTGCCATCTTGTGATTCCACTAAAACATAATTTGCGGTTGGAGAAGAAGTTTTTACATTTTCTAATACTTCTTTTGTCGCTTTTACCTTCACGGTGTCTGCTAGAAGTGGGTGAAGGAAAAATGATAAAATGGTTACAAAAACAAATCTTTGGAGCTTCATATTTGCACTGCAACTTGCAAAAATCGGGGGAGCAATTTGATTTTTGGAAGAAATGTTACAATCCGATGAAAAGTGAATTCAGTTTCCATTTGACACCTAGGTCTCCTATTTTAGCCTATCCAAAGTCACGATTGGCGTCGTGGCCAAGTGGTAAGGCATGGCTCTGCAAAAGCTTGACCGCCGGTTCGAATCCGGCCGACGCCTAGTCTTACAACAAACGCCTGGATGGTGGAACTGGTAGACACACAGGACTTAAAATCCTGTGGGAGTAATCCCGTGCGGGTTCGATTCCCGCTCCAGGTATGAATCGAACGACTGCGAGCGAAAAAAATGGTAGCGACCTATAGGGAGCGTGAAGCCATTTTTCTGAGGACAGGATGTCCGAAGTCGCGAGTAGGACGGGCTGAAGTCGAAAGGCCAGGAAGGCCGAAGACGGAAGTGATTCCCGCGGACACAAATCATCAAACAAAACTCAAATCAACATCTCTTACTGACCATCCAAATCAAACAAAACAATCATTCCCCCTGTTTCGAACTGCAATATCTCGCCTTAGATTCATTTTGAATCCTTTTCTTTCTCTTCACAAGTCTTGAAAAAAACTTGAATTATGGTTATACCCGGGTTATACTTGAGGTATGAAGACAGCTATTTCGATACCAGATGATCTTTTTGTATCTGCTGAAAATACTGCTAAAAAACTTGGAATTCCAAGAAGTCAATTATTTGCAAAAGCTCTGGAAGAATTCATACAGAATCATTCCAAAGAGACGATTACTGAGAAACTGAATGAAGTTTATGTAAATGGTGCAAATAACAAGGATCACTCCCTTTCTGAAGCTTCTGTGGCAATGCTGAGAAATAGTTTAAAAAATGACTCGTGGTGAGATTTGGTGGGTAGATCTAGGGATTCCATTTGGAAGTGAACCTGGATTCAAAAGACCTGTTTTCATCATTCAAAATGATGCTTTTAATGAAAGCAATATCAATACAATCATTGTCGTACCCTTGACAACGAATATGCATTTAGCAAAGGCTCCTGGGAATGTGTTGCTGACTCGAAAAGAGACAAACCTATCCAAAGATTCGGTTGTGAATGTTTCTCAAATCGTAACTCTTGATAGAGAAAGATTCATGAGTAAGGTATCAGAATTAAAAACAAAAAGTATCAATCAAATTGAAGAAGGAATTAAGTTGGTTCTTTCATTAAGATAGTGAAGTGATCGATGAAATTGCAGAAAAAAATGAAGCATTCTAATTTATTAGTAAAATTATTATCAATTCTTATAAAATGGGGATTCATCTCATGTGGGATATTGTTTAAAAATGATCCTGATTTCGCCGATGACATTTTTCACGGACCGGAAAAATTCCAATATGATCCAACCAAATTGCCAGTGATTGGAAAGACAACAGAACAAGAACTACTCGGTATGTATCATAGTCCTTGGTTAAGAATGACATTTAAAAAGCCAATCGTTAAAGAAATCATGGGACGTAAGTTTGAAATAAAAAAGATTATCGCCTATGTAAATTACGTAACAGCACCTCTGCCGAATGGTGGATATATAGGCATGGATTATCTATATTTTCATGTATTCTTTGATAAAGATGGGATTGTACAACAATATATAGTAGATCATTCAATTAAAGAAGTAGCTAATCGAAACAGTCCATGGATTCCGGGTAAGTTTTCCAATATTAAAGATAAAAAACATTGGAAGGATGGCGACTATTGGCCAGAAAGTGTTGTTGACGGTACGTGCTATTGGGCGCAGAGAAGGGATAGAAAAAAATATCGACAAAGCGAACAGATTGAATGTCGGTATTGGGATGCAGTTCCGGTGTATTAGAATATTTTCATTGCAATTTCTAGACTTTCATTGCAAACTCAAGAGACTTCCCTGGTAAAAAAGAATCAGCCAATCGCTCCTTCCAATCTAAAGAATACACCTTCACTCACAATTCCCATTGATTTGAATCCTAGGTAAATAAGGCGTATTCGATTCCCACACATACCAAAATCCAAAATCAACAAATTCTGGTGCTTCCTGTTTCATATCACTTGAATCTACGGTGACCAGATGATCTTTTCCTGTGATGGGGAGCGAAATGGTTTTGAGAACACGTTCACTGTGCACTTTGTATTCTTTGTCTTGGTCAAAACTTTCTCGTTTTCGAATTTCCACTCGAATCGAATTGGGTAAGTGCTCCTTAAAATCGGAATCCCAAAGCAGTTTCAGCTGGATTGGTTTTTTTCTGACGACAGCATTTGTTCTAAAATTCACTTCTTTGTCCAAACAGCCTGAAAGTTTGAAATACCAATCCTTGGTATTCGGTGGAAGTGGGACAGGTTTTGTAGCACTGATGGATATTTGTGAGAAGGGACTTGGAAAGTTATCTTTGGTCCTTGTTCTATGGAGGATCAAATCCCCTGGTTCGGTACGACTCCAAAGGTAGGTGGTTGTCAGGGAGAGAGATAACCATAAGACAAGAAACACAAATGAAAACGATACATTTCCTACTGGTTTCCAAACAAGAAACGTGGACATGGAAATTTGGCTCTTTTGCTTTTTTGTTTGCACTAAGTTATATTTTGTTGGAAGTAATGCCAAAAGGCCCATGAACGGAAGGAGCACTTCATCATCTAACAGATAACATTGAAAACTCCCTGCGACAAAGATGACAAAGATACCCAAGAAAAAAAGAAACTTACTTTTCGTTTGGTCTAGTTGTTTGGTGACAAAGAACAAAAATCCCAGGTAGAAACAAAACGCAAAAATACCCCCCATCAAAACATCGTGTAGAAAATCAAAGTGAGCATGGGATTTTGGGGTGATGAATAAATCGTAATATAAAGCAGGAAATTCTTTCACAATGGGAATGGCGAAATTTGTGAATTGTTCTCCGTAATTGCCTGCCCCAATTCCCAAAAGAAAATGTTCTTTTAGGATAGAAAAGTTCATTTTATGAATCCAGATTCTTTGGTTCTCTAACGAACGTTTAGCGAATAAATCGTCGATGGCTCTTTGGAAAATCCAATTGGTATGATAAAAAAGTATAAAAATCGCTAAGATAAAAAATATAAAAGCGACAAGCCAAGGAAGGATGTTCCGAATGGAACCTTTTCTTTTCTGTAAGACTAGAAACCCAGCAAAGATAAACCCAATCCAAATCGATCTACTTTGGTTCAAAACCAAAAGAAAAAATCCCAATCCAGAAACAAGTAGAGAAACAAGACTCATCTTCCAAAACAGAAACCGACTCTTACTGTGTTTCCACAAACGATAGGTTTTTTCCCATAACGAAGGAAGGTATAAAGCAAGTAGGCCACCATAAGTTAAATGGGTGCTCTGGAAACCGATTGGCAAATAAATCGAAATGCCGTTACTATTTGTGAGTAAATGGGGTAGCCGTTTTCCTTCCACATAACGAAATCCATCCATCACATAGGGAGCAAGCCTATATGGGAAAATCGAAGAAACAATTCCTGAAAGGATTAGGAAAAAAGCTCCCCAAAGAACTGCTTTTTGTAATTTTTTTTTCTGTATGTTAGTGAGAGATGTTTGGTGGAGGAGTAAAAATCCCATCCAGAGATCACCAAATTCCGATTTTACGATGTCTTTTTTCCAATGGATCTGTTGGTATTCGATGAGGGGAAAAATTAAAAAACTAATGTAGAGACCGATCCAAAAAAGAAGTGCATTTGGGAACTTGGGCATTTCTTTTTTTTTGATTTGGTGTGCGAATAAAAAGAATAGGGAACACCCTGCGAAGATTTGGCTTAGGCTTATGGAAAAAGGGGAAAATGCCAAAAAAAGCCAGAGAAAAACATAGGAAACCGTATGAAATGTTTCTTTCCCAATCATATTTGGTTCTAAGAATAGGTTTTAACTCCTATGGATGGCAAGAGAAAAAGAAAATTGTCGGTGGCTATCATCACCTTCAATGAAGAAAAAAATATTGGTGATTGTATTCGATCTGTTTTAACATTTGCAGATGAAATTATTGTACTTGATTCCTTCAGTACAGACAAAACAAAAGAAATCGCAACTTCATTCCCATCCGTTCGATTTTACGAAGCTCCTTTTCCCGGCCATGTCGAACAAAAAAACAAGGCTATCTCCTATTGTAACAATGATTGGATTTTATCGTTAGATGCAGATGAAAGAGCAAATGAAACACTCCAAAAATCAATCCTTACATTCCTCGAAGCAGAGGAAATCCATTGTGAGGGATTTAAAATAGCAAGGCTTACTTTCCATTTAGGAAAGTGGATCCGGTATAGTGGTTGGTATCCCCAACGCCGTTACCGATTGTTCCGAAAGGAAAGTGCAGGTTGGGTCGGTGAAAACCCTCATGACTTTATCGAATTAAAAACGGGATCTCGGGGAAAGGTAATGAAAGGTGATATCTTACATTACAGTTTTACTGATTTTAGCCATCAGATTAATACGATCAATCAATTCTCAAGTATAGTTGCTTATACTCGTTATGCGAAAGGAGAATCTTTTTCTTTACTCAAAACGATTTTGAAGCCACTCGGAAAATTCATTGAAATTTACGTATTTAAATTTGGATTTTTAGATGGAATCCCAGGTTTATGGATCGCCCTTGCTTCCTCATTTTCGACTTTTTTGAAATATGCGAAATTATATGAACTGGACAAATTGAAGTTGGAACGACCTTCCAATGTAAGAAAAGACTATGGCAAAAAATAGTTCACCAAAGAAAAGGGGATTTTGGAATCAAATCCTATCCCTATTCCAATCAGATCAGAGTGAAAAAGGACTCGATTCTGAAAAACGAAAAAAAGAACCAAAATCGTTTCTTATGGAATGGGCTACCGCAAACGAATCTTGGAAAAAGAAACTCCCCACAAAACAGGTCAATTCAGGTCTAGTGACCGAGACAAAAAAGTTTCGCTTAACAAAAACAAATGAAAAACTATTTCGAATCGAAGGTGAAGATTATTCCATCATCTTAGTCGCCGATAACCATTTGTATAAAAATAAAGATGGCAAATGGGCAGGTGTGTTATTTGTTGATGAGGGTGATTTGAACCAAAATCTTACCAAAGAAATTGGGAAATTGGATGACTTTCTAAATCAATTTGCCATACCAAAAGCTGATTTATTTTTAGAGACCGATGCTCCAAGAGATGATTGGCGGGTTGTACTGGGTTGGGAAAGATTTTGGCAGGAACAATTGTTATTACAAATGTCACCGAACTCTTTGGCACTTGCGATGTTGGCCATTGGAGACGAGTGTAAAGATTTTTTTGTTAAAATCGCAACCGAAAGGCAAAAACGCCTCGTAAGGGATGAATTGTTTTATTTGAACCTAGGAGTGAGTAACCAAAACAACCCACATTCCAAAACAAAAAATCTTTATGGTTTTGGTTCTGCATTAAAAGAATTTGGTAATAAAATCAATCTGATACAAGAAAGAAGAGAAAAGGAATTAGAACATGGAGCATAGTACAATCATCCAGTCCCAAATTGAGGAATCCATCCGAGTCAAAGAGCAACTCCTTCCTTCTTTATTACCAAATATATCCGCTGCAGGAAACGTGTTAGTCGACTCATTACGAAATGATGGAACTTTGTTTTTTTGTGGAAATGGTGGATCTAGTTGTGATGCATCGCATATTGCAGCGGAGTTGGTTGTCCGTTATAAATCAGGGAATGAAAGGAAAGCAATTCCTGCGATCGCACTGAATAGTGACCAAGCGGTGTTAACTGCTTGTTCCAATGATTATGGATATGAATTTTTATTCCAAAGGCAAGTCCAAGCTTTTGGGAAACAAAAAGATGTTTTTGTTGGGTTAACAACTTCTGGAAATTCGCAAAACATCATTTTGGCGGTTGAAGAAGCTAAAAAAATTGGAATGAAAGTTGTTTTACTGCTTGGTGGAGATGGTGGGAAATTGAAAGGAAAAGCAGATGTTGAAATGATTGTTCCCTCTAAAGTCACTGCAAGGATTCAAGAATCCCATATTCTAATTGGACATATACTTTGTAGTATCATAGAGAAGGAATTGTTTGGACTCGACTAATCCTCCTGTCATCCAAATCAAAAATGCCTCGTTAATCACAAAAGAAGGCCATTCCATATGGAAATCCATTGGAATGGAAATCAAAGCCGGAACCATTCATGGTGTCATCGGCGAATCTGGATCAGGAAAATCGACTCTTGCTCTTGCTTTATTTTCCATTTTACCAGACGATAGCAAATTTACTTATGATCAATTTTCTGTGTTAGGTTGTGACGTTTTTTCAAAAGATTTCACTGAGAAAAAAAATGTTTTCCTCGTCCCACAAAACCCCAATTTAGCTTTCCATCCGTATCGAACCATTGGGAGCCAAGTATTAGATTTTTTGAAACTATCAAATTTAACCCTTGTTTCAGAAGAAATGGTTTTATCCTATTTTGATCAATTATCCATCCCACGCGGGCATTGGAATCGGGTTGCCAAAAACCTTTCGGGTGGAGAAAAACAGAGGATCTTACTCACGTTAGCATTCCTTCGTTTACCAAAAATCTTAGTTTTGGATGAGCCAACAACGGGGCTCGATGCTTTTTCTGAAAAAATTGTCTTGGAAACTGTGCAAAACTTTGCAAAATCAGGGATGACAGTTGTTTTTATTACACATGAACTTCGGATCATCGAAAGTCTAGCATCCCAAGTTACGATAATGAAAGAAGGGGAAGTGATTGAAACGCTTCCCATAAACAACCACCAATTGGAGCCAAATTCGGAATATGGGAAACAACTTAAGGAAGCATCTGTTTTATTTCAGTAGGGTTGTTTTCCTTTGTTTTTTTCTTATGCCCGTTGCCCTATTTCCAGAAGGCACAGTTTCATTACGTTCCATTGACTTAAGGTCCTATCCAGACGTAAAACTCCGTTTGCATGTAAATGGAAATCTACATCCAAGTGGTTACACCCTGCAAGAACAATTGGGAAATACCGTAAGACTCACTGAAGATATCCATTTATCTCAACTTGAAACGAAAAACCCACTTTATCTGAATATTTCCATTCCCAGTTATACAAATGCGGAAGACAGAAGGTGGTTACTCCATCTTGTCCAACAACTTGTCAAAATGTCGGAACAAAGTGGAGGCCATTCTAAGCTCCATATCCAGTCGGACCAAACATTTCATGTGTTTGAACGGATTCGCTCCCAAGTTTTGGATGTATCCTTTCCCTTCCCAAAGGAAAATAACTCACAGTTTCCAATTCGTAATTGGGAACAATTTGTTGATTCGATTCCAACGAATGAAACAAGCGAGGATCATATCTTGTTGCTTGTGAGTTTTGCAAATGAATGGCCTGATCGATTTGAAATTCCTGAGTTTGCTCGGCGTATCAACGACAAGAACTTCCGTTTGATTGTGCTTTCACCCAATTCATTGGAAGCGAATAAACTAGTGAGTTATACAAAGGGAAATTTTTATCCAATTTCAAAGTCGGAAAGTTTTGAATTTTTATTTTCCGATCTAAAAGCAACAATGAGTCCTGATTGGGTGATTTCTTATCCTTCTCCTTGGAATTTATCACTATGGAAAGAAAATGAAATTTTTGGGACACTCACTTCCGTTACCAATGGTGTTCGTTTTGAATTCAAATATGATATATCTCCATTCCAAACCTTATATCTTAAAATCTCAGATCCATTTGTTTTTTTTCCAGTCAGTCTTTTTCTCATTTTACTTTGTATTGCTTCCCTTTATTATTTAAGAGGGTTTGAACCCGTTCAGAATGAACGCAATAAAAGAATCGAAAAAACTGCAGTCCTAGTTCCTGAAGGTGAAAACCTGGAACGAAAGGATGAACTTGCCGTTTATGATCGTATGTATGGAGAAACTTTAGAGAAGGCTGCAAGGGATCGAGAAATTGCGATAGCGACAAAAGAAAAGGAAATTTTGCCAGGAATTGCCTATACATATGCGGTAATCCAGGTAAGAGAAGGGAGCCAAATGTATGAACCTATCCCATTAGAATGGGATGAGATGACGATTGGCAATTTTGAATCCAATCATATTGTCTTACATGATCCGAATGTTTCAGGCATCCATGCAAAGATAAAAAACCGAAAGGGTAAATATATATTGTTTGATTGTCTCTCCCATTCGGGTGTATACTTAAACGGCAAAAAATTATTACGTCCAAAAGTTTTGCACAATTTGGATGAGATACAATTGGGTAAAACCATCCTTACATTTCGAGGGAGATACTAAAATGTCGACAGTTGGAAAATTGAGAAACGTAAAATGGTTCATTGTTTATTTTGTTTTCCTTTCTGTAATTTTATTTTGTTCTGGTGAAACTAAAAAAAATGATTCAGCTACTTCACTTTACCTTGCAAAGGAATCGGGAGCAAGTGGTTGTACGGTAGCAGGACTTGGTTCTCAGCTGAAAGCGGGTTATACAGGGATCACCACAAGTTCCCAGTCAGTTTCATTTTTACTCGCTGGAGATACCTATTACGCCGTGATGCAAATCAAAGGTGCACAAATCGGGACCAGAGTCGTTTTGTCCCGAGTCACAAAGGTAGCAGTGTATACTTCCTCAAGTTGCCCCTTGGAATTAAATGTTGCCCCTCTTGCCAAAGAGGGAACCGAATACACCAAAACTGACTCAACCCAAACAATCATTAGTTTCACCAAATCAGGGAGTTACCTCCTCTATGTCTACCAATCGGAAAGTGGTACTACAAATCCATTGACTGTACTGACTGATGGGACTGCGGTACAAACTGTTTCCGATTCGGACCTCACTGATTTATTAAATGGAGGTTCCACCAAAACCTACAAATTTGCTTGTGCGATTGGCGGAGGGGTTTGCCAAAATTATTATGGGTATTTGACAAGTTGTCTCTCTGGGACAAAACAAACGGCTAAGTGTACAGAGACGGGTGTCGTCGGTTCTTGCAAAGTAACCCAATCCAGTGTGGGATACATCATCAGTGTCTACACAGCACCTCTGACTGGCGGGGCAGGCACGGCAGCTGCCCACTGTTCCAGTATTTCTGGGACCTATGTAGACGGCTCAACAGTCCAAACACCTTAAGAATCAATCTATTTTTTCAAATTCCCTGGACACAGACCCCCATGTCCGAGTTATGACTGGAAGTGGGGGAGTCTAGTTATGAAAACCATGTTTGAGAAGATTTGGAATGACCATTTGGTTCACGAGGAAGATGGGACCTGCCTAATCTATATTGATAGACACCTGGTCCATGAGGTAACAAGCCCACAGGCCTTCGAAAGTTTAAAATTAACCAACCGAAAGGTAAGACGTCCCGATGCAACTTTTGCAACGATGGACCACAACGTATCCACGAGAACAAGAGATTGGAAATCAGTGGATCCCATTTCTGTTTTGCAAATGCAAACATTGATGGATAATTGTAAAGAAAACGGCATTACTTTATTTGATATCAACCATCCTGATAATGGGATTGTTCACGTAGTTGCACCAGAACTTGGACTTACCCATCCTGGTATGACAATTGTTTGTGGGGATTCTCACACGGCGACACATGGAGCTTTTGGTGCCCTTGCATTTGGAATTGGTACTTCGGAAGTGGAACATGTGTTAGCAACACAAACACTCGTCCAAAAAAAACCAAAAACCTTAGAAATCAGAGTGGATGGTAAACTCTCTCCACTTGTATCCGCAAAAGACATTGTGCTTGCGATCATTGGAAAAATTGGGACAGACGGTGCAACTGGCTATGTGATCGAATTTACGGGTGAAGCCATTCGTTCCCTCAGTATGGAAGGACGAATGACCATTTGTAATATGGCGATTGAAGCAGGCGCAAGAGCAGGTCTCATATCACCTGATGAAACGACTATTAACTACATCAAAGGTAGAGACTTTGCTCCGAAAGGAGAACAGTTTGAGATAGCGGCTGCTAAGTGGAAAGCGTATGCCACTGACCCAGGTGCTAAGTTTGATAAAACTGTTACATTAAATGCAAATGAAATTGCACCTATGGTGTCTTGGGGAACATCCCCTGGCCAAGTCATTCCTGTAACGGCTACAGTTCCAAGTCCAAATGATTTTACAGACCCTGTCCAACGTAAATCCGCAGAATCAGCGTTAGCGTATATGGATCTTAAACCAGGACAAAAACTTTCAGACGTAAAAGTGAATAAAGTATTCATTGGATCCTGCACCAATTCAAGGATTGAAGACCTTCGTGTTGTCGCAAACACGGTCAAAGGGAAAAAGGTGAGTAAAGATGTGGAAGCCATCATTGTTCCAGGTTCTGGTCGTGTGAAACGCCAAGCGGAAAGTGAAGGACTCGATCAAATTTTCCTCGAAGCTGGTTTCCAATGGCGTAACCCAGGTTGTTCTATGTGCCTTGCTATGAATGATGATGTATTATCTCCAGGGGATCGTTGTGCTTCCACTTCCAACAGGAACTTTGAAGGAAGACAAGGAAAAGGTGGAAGGACACATTTAGTAGGACCAGCAATGGCAGCAGCAGTTGCTGTTGAAGGTCATTTTGTAGACATTCGGGAGTGGAAATAAGATGAAAGCATTTACGAAATTAAAAGGGATCGCAGCCTTACTTGACAAAGCAAACGTAGACACAGACCAAATCATCCCCAAACAATTCCTTCGTAAAATCGAAAGGTCAGGGTTTGGAAAACATTTATTCCATGATTGGAGATTTCTGGATGATGCAGGGCAAAAACCAAACCCAGACTTTGTCCTCAATGCACCTAGATACCAAGGTGCCACAATTCTTGTCACTCGTGACAATTTTGGATGTGGTTCTTCTCGTGAACACGCACCTTGGGCACTTGAAGATTATGGATTTCGTTCCATCCTTTCTCCATCCTATGCAGATATTTTTTACAATAACTGTTTTAAGAACGGAATGTTACCGATTGTTTTGCCTGAATCCCAAATCCAAGAAATTTTCCAAACGATCGACAAAAAACCTGGTGCCAATTTGGAAATTGATTTGGAAAACCAAGTTGTCATCACAGAGGAAGGGAAAAAATACCCATTTGAAGTGGATGCCTTCCGTAAACATTGCCTTCTCAATGGTTTGGATGACATTGGCCTTACCCTCCAAAAAGCAGATTTTATTCAAAAATTTGAAGAAAAGAACCTAAAAGATGTTCCCTGGTTGTACAGAAAGAGTGTATAATTAGCCACATGAAACAGTTATTTTTAACTCTCAGTTTATTTCTATTCGCGACAGGGCTTTCTGCTGACGAACTACTTATCCAAGACACCAAACAAGGGTTAGGGAAAGAGGCGATCCGTGGAACTACCGTGGTGGTTCACTATACGGGAAAACTTACCAATGGAAAGGTATTTGATTCTTCTGTCGACAGAGGGGAACCATTTAGTTTCCAATTGGGACAAGGCCAAGTGATCCAAGGTTGGGAACGTGGGATTGTTGGTATGAAGGAAGGTGGAAAACGTAAACTTACCATTCCTCCAAAGTTTGGATACGGTGACAGAGCTGTAGGTCCAATCCCTGCCAACTCTACACTTGTGTTTGATGTTGAGTTAATCAAAGTTAAATAAATGATAGATCCAATTTCCAAAGGGATTGATGACTTTGGCAACAGTTTGTTGCAAGCGCTAAACAATGTACAAGGTATCTTTGGAAAGGAACTTTCCGTTGCCAAACCCATTAAGGACAATGTCTTACAATTGATTGGCAATACCCCGCTTATCCGATTGAATCGAATCGGTTCCGAATATGCGGGAGTTCAGTTTTATTTAAAAGCCGAGTTTTTAAACCCTACTGGTTCTGCAAAGGATCGAACTGCCATTGCGATGGTATTAGATGCTGAAAAACGTGGAAAATTAAAAAAAGGAATGCCGATTATCCTTTCCGGCGCTGGATCTTCTTCTGTCAGTTTCACATGGATCGGAAAAGTGAAAGGGTACCCCGTTTATTGCCTGGTTCCACTCACAACCTCTCCCGAACGAGTCCAACTCCTCAGGAGTTATGGTGCAGAAGTGACAGTGACAAATGAATCCGATCCTTTGAAGTTAGTGGAACTTGCGGAAGAGAAATCCAAAAAAATGGGTGGATATTTGCCTGATGAGCTCGAAAACCCAGCCAATCCCAATTTTCATTTTAAAACAACTGGTCCTGAAATTTGGCGTGATTTACAAGGGAAGGTTGGTGCTGTGATCTCTGCTCCTGGTTCTGGTGGGGCCATTACGGGAATTGGTCGTTACTTGAAGTCTCAAGACAGAAGGGTAAAGGTCATCATTGCTGGAAAACAAAACTCTCCTTTTATGGAATATGGAAAAACAGACAATCCAAAAGAACGAGAAAGGATTCGCCTTCCTGCAGTCTATGATCCAAAACTCATTGACCATTATTTCCATGTAACAAAAGACGAAGCCTTACACCTGCAAGCTGACCTTTATGAAAAGGAAGGGATTTTTGCTGGTCTGACAACTGGTACTGTGATTACCGGTGCCCTTCGATTTTCCGAAACACTATCGGAATCAGAGAAAAATGAAAGAAATCCATTTAATATTGTGATTTTATCGCCTGATAGGGATTAATTTTTTTCGCTAAACAGTTGTTTGATTTCATCAAGCGAACTTTTTGCCACTGTTTCCCCTAGTTCAATAAACTCCTTACTCCTCCAAAATTCAAACCAATTTGAATTGGGGAGGATTGGATTTAAATAGACATCTGCTTCTTGTGCGCTATATTTACCAATTCGGTACTGCAACGAATACAAACTGTTCACAATGATATCGAGTACATTTAGATTGAGGAGTTTGTTTGTTTTCATTTCATCTTTGGAACTCGGCATGGAGTTAATGGCGATGATTTTTTGGATCCCTTCTTGGGTGAGTGCAGATACAGGGAGAGGGTTTACAATCCCCCCATCTACATAGGTTTTTCCATTTTCTTGTGGTTGGGGGACAAAGACTCCTGGGATGGAAATACTTGCCATCACTGCATCGAGGACCTTACCTTCCGATAAAACAATTTCTTGCCTTGTTGAGATATCACAACTAATGAGCCTTAGTTTGATTGGTAAATCCTCAAAGTACAAATCACCTAAGTATTTTTCGAGGAGTGTTCTTACATGTTTTCCGTGAAGTAAACCTTGTCCCGGAAAGGATAAATCGACCAGTTTGAACATTTTAAAAAGACTATCAATTTCACCGAGTAAAGGAAGGATCCCTTTGTAACCAAGGCCACTCGCCCAAAACGCCCCGATGATGGCACCGATACTAGTTCCAGCGATCATGTCGGGGACGATACCTTCTTCTTCCATCACCTTCATGATCCCCACTTGCGCAAGACCAAGGGCAGCCCCTCCACCAAGTGCTACACCCACCTCTACCCCTGAAAGTTCTCTTGCTTTCCTACGAATGAAAATATCCCATTTGCCGTGGTCTAAAATATCCCTGATATTGGTTTCATGGTAGAGGATTTGGCTTTCTTTGGCATCTTTTGTGATCGAATCACATAAATTAGATGAGAATTCTTTAGAGATTAGATTTTCGATATGATCTGCTTCATCTAGAAACAGTTGTTTTAATTCATGATCTGTATCAGGGAATACTTCTAAAAAAATAAAGGAATGGCTTGCATAATGTTTGCCTAAAGTTTCCTTGATACGGTCCTCATCTTTAAATTTATACGATTTAGAATAAGGAGAATTGTTTCCTCCGTTTTGGGAAAAATGGAGGATAATGGCTTTTTTACCAGATTCCAATTCGATCATTTTTACAAGTTCATCGGCAAATCGGTCTTTGGTAATCGGATCGGAATGAACCAAACATACAACAGAATTGCGAAAGTATTCTTTTCCGCCTAACAGTTCTCCACGTAAGGATTTAGTCAGCATTTTGGAAAAGGTGATGGAAAGGTATGGAATTTTTTGGATTAATTTTTGGAATTCTGATTGGGATAAAACTAAAAATCTTGATTCAGTTACTGTAACGGCAGTATGGTTGTGTTTTTCACCCGTCAATAAAGCTTGGATTCCAAAATATTCCCCTTTTTTTAAGTATTGAACTTCTTCTTCCCGTTTGCCTTCCCCTTTTTTGGGGAGAAACAATTTAATCCCGCCCGAAAGAATTAAAAATAAACTGCGATCACTATCACCCGCTGTGAAAAGAATTTCCTCTCGTTCTCTTTCCACAATGTGAACTGACTCTGCCACCCAAGTTTTTTCTTTTTTGGAAAGACTACGGAATAGGGGTAAACTTGAAACGAGGTGGATTTTGCCTTCAAGATCTTTCATAAGCTGCCTTTTCCACCAGAGTTTCAAAAAGGAAGGGAAGAGAAATTGAGAATTTTTAAGTTTTTCAAAAAATTTCGTTGACTACTTATATGTTAAGTAGTAACTATATGTATAGCAAACAGGAGTCTACATGATCACACATTTGAAAATTAAGGATTTTGCCCTTTTTGAATCTCTTGAACTTTCCCTCTCGGATGGTTTGTCCGTCTTCACTGGAGAATCTGGTGCTGGAAAATCTTTAATTTTCGATGCATTGGCTTCGCTTTTTGGTGGAAGGTGTTCTACTGCCAATATTCGGCAGGGGAAAGATCGTTATTCCTTACAGGCCGTCTTATCCCTCACTGGCCAAAACCAAACAAAAGATTATTTGATGGAACAAGGTTTTCGTTATAGTGGTGATGAAATTGTCATCACAAAGGAACTCATGAAAGATGGAAAGGCAAGAGTGAAAATCGGTGAGAGTCTTGCTTCCACCACTCATTTACGGGAACTAGGCAAAACAATGGCTGAGATCCATTGCCAAAACGAACAACTCTTTCTATTAGAAAAATCCAACCAATTGGAATTTCTAGATCGATTTGGAAATTTGGAGTCGCTAAAATTTAAATTCAAATCTGCCTTACAACAATACCGTCACTGGAAACAAAAACTTTCTGATTTTGAAGAAACTCGGAAAACCATGTTAAAACGAAAAGAGATCTTAGAATATGAGGTAGAAGAAATAGAGGCAATTGCTCCGAAAGACGGAGAAGAAGAAAGTTTAAGTTCCGAAGAAAGTTTACTCGCGAATGGAGAAAAATTAGCAGAAAACTACCGTTTGGTGTTAGAAGAACTTTCGGAAAAGGAAAATTCCATCCTCAAAGTATTCCCTAGCCTCATCCATGCGATCCAAAAAGTAACCATTCTCATCCCTGAAAAAAGAGATATGTTAGAGGAATGGGAAGAAGTGTATGACAGACTTAAATCTTTGAAGTCTGTGATCCGGGAAGAAGAGGAAGAATTATTCTTCAGTCCGGAAAGGTTAGATATGGTGCAAGCAAGGCTCCAAGACCTTAAAAAATTAAAGAAAAAATACAATGGTAGTATTGGAGAAATCAACCAACTCCTAGAAGAAAAAAAATCAGAACTAGAACGTTGGAAAGAACAGGCTGGTGATGAAGATTTTTTACGAATCAAAAAAGACCAATGTTTGGCGGAACTCAAAGAATTAGGATTCCAACTTTCAAAGTTAAGAAGGAATGCCATTTCGCAATTTGAAGAAGAAGTACAAAAGGAAATGGTGGACTTGGGCCTCGAGGGAGGAAAACTCCAAGTTGTCCTTCGTTGGGAGGAAAATCCTGAAGGTGAAGTTGAGGAAGGATCTAAGTCCTATTTTCTGTCAGAATCAGGGCTTGACCAAATCGAATTCTATTTCAGCGCCAACCCAGGCGAAAAACCGCGACCTCTTCGCAAAGTAGCTTCTGGGGGTGAACTGTCTAGGGTGATGCTTGCACTTCGTAGTGTCCTTGGCAAACAAGCTCCTTCACCTCAAATGCTCGTTCTCGACGAGGTGGATACGGGTCTTGGCGGTGAAGCGGCGGAGGCAATGGCCACAAAGCTTAAAAAACTAGCACGAAATTCACAAATCCTTCTCATCACTCACACCCAACAAGTGGCTGCGGCGGGAGACCACCAAATTAAGATCGAAAAACGGCAAGAAGGTGGTCGTACTGTCTCGGAAGCATCGATTTTGGATTTTGAAGAGAGGAAACGGGAGCTGGCACGGATGATTGGGGGAAAACAGGTGACCTCAGCGGTTCTCAAAGCAGCAACTGACCTTTTGATGAAAAAAGCTGGTTAGTCCTTTAAAAATAGTATTTGGCGAAAAAGGGAAGACTGAAAACTCTATTCGTAATCCTTCAATGGGGTCTCATTCATGTCTTTTCCTTTCGCTAAATCAGATTCAATCATTTCATCGGTTCCTCCACAAACCATTCCCATCCTAATCATTTTTGTATCCATCGTTGGTTTTACGATCATCGTGGAACGACTTGTGTATTATTGGAGATTAAAAAGTATCCCACAAGATCACTTTCGTAGGGTAAGAGAACTTGCCAGGGAAGGTAAGTGGGATGATGCAAAGGATGTCCTCACACAAGACGTACAATCTCCCGCAGCAATCTTACTCCGAATGGCTTTTGACTTAAAACGCCGGGGTGTGTCGTTCTGGGAAGAGGATATCAAACAGGAAGGTTTCCGACAAATTTATTTGATGGAACGTTACCTCACTGGACTTGGGACGATTGCAACGATTGCACCATTGTTAGGGGTTCTTGGAACTGTGATTGGTATTGTAAGGTCCTTTGCAGAAGGTGCGGGAACACAAGGTGCCGAAGTGGGTATCTCGGAAGCACTCATCACGACTGCAATGGGACTTGGAATTGCCATCCCTGCTTATATTTTTTATAATGTTTTTTCTAGAATGAAGGAAGAAAAAATTACGGAAATGGAAAACGTAACAGATTTAGTTCTTCCTCATTTGAACAAACGATAACAAAAAATGAAATTTCGTAAAACGACAAAGTCATTTAATAATATCGAACTTGCACCGCTAATCGATGTGATTTCGTTTATTGTAATTTACTTTCTAATGAATGCAACATTGGAAAAAAATACTGCTTTAAAAGTGGAATTGCCAAGATCTTCAAGTGTTGCAAAAGAAAAACAAAAAGATGAACTAGTTATCACTGTAGATAAACAGGGCAAAATTTATTTGGATCAAAATTCCGAACCAGTTCCCCTAGAAGGACTGACGGATAAAATAAATGGTTTTTTAGGACCAGAAAAAGAAAGAGATCCCAAAAAAAACAAAGTGATCATTCGCGGAGATGGTGGTGCTTCCTACCAAGTTGTTGTTAAAGTGATAGATGCAGTGAATGCTGCAGGTGTTAGTCGCTTTAATCTTGCAATGGTAAAAGGTACTACAAAGTAATTTTTGAAACTTCGTAAAAATTTAAAATACCTTAGTCTATTTGTATTGTCTTTGCTTTTGATAACATCAGCAGAGTGGGTATCATTATGGTCAAACCGATCTGTATTTATCGATAAAGTCATTACAAAAATAGAATTTAAAGGAAACATCAATACATCTTCGGATGATATTTTAGAATTAATGGATATGAGGCCTGGGATCCAACTTTCCCAGGGTTTACTCAATGCTGATATGCGAGCATTGTTTGTTTCTGGTTTTTTTTATCACATCGACATCCAAGGGGAAGCCGATGGTGACGGAGTCAAAATCTTAGTCCTTGTAAAAGAACGACCAAGAGTAAAAGATATTGATTTTATAGGTGCTGATGAAGTTTTCCCTTCTGACTTAAGAGATAAAATTCCACTGAAGGAAAACGAAGTCATTACTCCGAAGAAAGTGACTCTTTCAAAGGAAGTGATATTGAAAAAATACCGAGATGAAGGATTTTTTCTAGCCTATGTCCGTTTTGAAACGGAACCAGTGAATCCAGAAACAAATACGGTTAAGGTAAAGTTTATTATTGATGAGGGTGAAGAAATTCCTGTCAGTAAAATCAATATCTTTGGTAATAATGAAATCGATACATACGATATCCAAGGTATCATGGATTTGAAGGAAAGTGGTATCATTGAATCGGGTGTATTCAAAGAGTCTGCTTTTGAATCAGACAAACAAAAAATTGCTGCTTATCTAAAATCTAGGGGATATGTAGACGCAGAAATTAGTAATGAAGGTACAAACTGGGAAATCCGTTGGGAAAATCCCAAGAAAAAAGATAAACGTGTTGTCATTGTTAATTTTAAGATTATAGAAGGGGAACAATACTTTTATAACGGTTATACAACGAATCACGACTTAACCATTGCTCCTAATGGGATGCCACAGTTTTTAAATAAAGAAAACAATCCAATTGGAACTCCAAAAGAGGAGTGGTCTCCTGTTTACCCTGTTAAATTTTTAGAAGACCAGTTTGAATTTGCTCCTGCCGATGTGGGAGAAGTTTTTGATGAGACAAAATTTCAAAA